>DMNE01000093.1 GCA_003453735.1 Nitrospiraceae bacterium
TCTGAAGAGGTGTACCGCCAGAAAACAACACATTTAAGTATCGTGCTCGCACTTACAGATTACAACAGAAACAAACACCTCTTGGCTATTGACGCCATCTGCATGTCAGGAAAATCGAGATGACTCAATCGATGAAAAGTACTCCGCACGGACGAGGTTCTCCTCAAAGATGCCTCTTTCATCCCGTAATAATGACTCCCCCAATCAAACCTTCATCCAGTACAACATATAATCAGATTTTTTGATTACGCAAGGATTTCTGGTGGAAATGAATATCGGGCGAAACTCGACCCGTGTAAGCTACGAGCGATAATAAACGCCGCAGAGGCATAGCCCAGCCATTTTAGTAAGTTTCGGGATGTACTTTTGTGGGGTTCACGAGCAGGAATCCAGGAAATGGGAATATCGACTCCACCGCAAATTGACCTGACCGTTTCCCGTCGAAAATTCGCCACGAGGCTGCACATGAAGGTGAGGGGCGGGCCCTCTTTATGACATTATCTGTCGTCCCGCTATTGGTTCGACCAGTATGGCCTATGAAAAACTTTATAAAAATAGTTAAAATTAAATATGTATTTCAGAATAATCGGAAGAATACGAGCAATTGAAACAATTGCAACAGGACAAGGAATAAAAAATTTGAAGAGATTAAACAAAATATATGGAAAGGCCAATTGGAGAAAGCTAAAAGGCGTTGTCAAGTGCAGTTAGAAGACGGTGCTGTTCTTGAGGCCGAAGTACACTGGTACGAAGGACATGGCATCGGAAAGAAAGAAATAAAAATCAAAAAATATCTGTGAGGAGACGGAAATGAGAAAATATTTTATGATATGCGTAGATAATCATGGCTATAAGTCATCGCTGGAGATTAGAAAACTCTACGAAGTGTTGAGTGACAAGGTTGCGGAAAAACATCACCAGCTAAGAGTCATTGATGAATCAGGCGAGGATTATTTATATCCTGACCAGTTTTTTGCCCCTGTACGGTTACCTAATATCACAAAAGAAAAATTGGATTTAGTGACAGCATAGAAGTCTGATATCCTTTATTACTAATGTTGGCATTAGCGGCGCTCACATATCTACCAGCTTTTGCGGGAGAATGCAAGTTCCTCCAAGTTTTTCAATCTGTTTATTTCCTTTTCTACTCCTCAGACGCAGGGAATAGCAGTTGACGCTCAGTGCTCCCTAAGTCAACGCCAATCGCGATGTCCCAAAACTGTTTCCTTCCGCCAGTAATCGAGACCGGCAACCATCCGACTTACTGTGACAGATTATAGTGGTAATTGACACCGTCAAACAGAGGGCTTCCACTGATACTTAATGACAATCGCCGCCGAGACACAGGTTGTAAACACATGCACTCTTATAAATGCGATCCAGACAACAAGAAAGCGATTGTGCATTTAAGTTTCTTTGCCTTTCCGCTCTGTGGTAAGATTATTTAGAATTGAGGTGCAGGATAACATAACGAGAATCCAATACAGTTGTAAATCAAGCTCATTGCACAGAATGAGTGCAATGTTGTTCTGAAGGAGCGATTATGAAGGAGAAAACTATTGGACGTTACATTGTGACAGATTCCGCTATCTGCCATGGAGAACCCGTCTTTCGCGGCACACGCATTTTGGTTGCGGACGTGCTCGAGCAGGTAGCTAATGGTATGGCATGGGAGGCTATAATCGATGAGTGGCGGGGCGCATTCACAAAAAATGCTATTGCAGAGGCAATACGTATTGCTCGTGATATGTTGCTCAGCCACCCATCTGAACTTGTGGTTTAGACTATCGACTCGTGAACATACTCGATGAAAATATTCCTGACAGCCAGCGATTGTTATTGAAAAGCTGGCGCATCCGGGTTTCGCAGATAGGGCATGAAGTTGGCCGTCAAGGCTTAAAGGATGAAGCTATTATCCCCTTACTTCACAAGTTAGACCATGTCACTTTTTTTACCCGAGACAAAGGGTTTTATGATCGCCGGTTATGCCATGCTGATTATTGTCTGGTCTGTCTGATTGTGGGTCAATATGAGGTGGCTTCGTTCATCCGTCATTTTTTGAGGCATCCGTCTTTTAATACGAGTGCGAAACGAATGGGTAAGGTAATCCGATTAAAACACGTTGGGTTTCAAATATGGCAACAGAATGCGGAAAAAGAAACAGACGTGCAATGGTGAATTGTTTTGAAGAATATTGGCCATGGTTCACACTGATACTATTCCCCTGAGTACAAGGGGTTTCGCTGATATTATAGATATTACGGAGAAGGTTGCAGCAATTGCTTCCACATCCGGTGTCTCCAATGGCATAGTAACAGTTTTCTGCCAAGGCTCAACAGGCACTATTACAACTATAGAATTTGAATCAGGGGTGGTAAAAGATTTGCAGGAGGCAATAGAAAAAATAGCCCCATCAAATATTCCTTACGAACACAACAAAAGATGGGGTGATGGTAACGGCTTCTCTCATGTCAGGGCTGCGCTAATGAAACCTTCATTGTCTGTTCCCCTCATAAACGGCGCCATGGCGTTGGGTACGTGGCAACGGATTGTCTTCATTGACTTCGATAACAGAGGTAGGAACAGGAGTATTATTGTTCAGGCTATGGGAGAGTAACATATTTGATTCCTATTGAATGCTTGTGAAATTATGGCCTCAGGCGATGCTCACAGACAGTGGTTTCCGGAAATGATAGAGGCACTGCGGCAACATTGGACGCCGGACCTGTCATGGTCTGATATCACTCTTCTTGCTTCTCTGCTGGACAACATGCTTTGGCAAATCAGAAAAGACCGAAACATCATTCCTCCCATGTTAACGTGCCCAAAATGCGGGGTAAGAGGCCGATCACGTTTTGCAGGCATTTCAGTGAACGCAACTATTCTTGCTGCAGGGCGTTTCGGTGTAACACCAAAAAATGAGGCTAAGCAATTATCGAGGCGTTGGGAAAAATACCGTAAAGAGCATGACCTTGACATCCATGGCAAGAGACGCTCAAATGAATTTTAAAAGTTTATTCGTCTGTAGTATCATTCTGACGATTTTACAAATAACGTGATAGTGTTCGATCACTCTGCCAGACGCAAGATGTTTCTGGAAGTCAATAGTTTCAGACTGTTGAATATAGTCTCGATAACCGCCAGAAAGCAACACCTTTAAGCGCCGGGCTTACACTAACAGATTACTATCGAAACAAACACCTCTCAGCGGATGACTCCGCCAATAAGGAAACGGATCTCGGAAGCTTTAACAGATGTGGAGTACTGAAAAAAAAGTGTCAAAAAAGATTTTTGGATAACATATAGAAGTCCGCACCGTTTGAGTAGCGGCGAACAATAAAGGTTTCTCCCCGACAATAACATTTATGCGGTGTTAAGGACAGTCATAAATAAACATTATGGCGACCAACGCTTTTTCGACAAAGTCCTTGCAACGACCGCCGAAGGCCAGTACCATATATGATAGACACAAGAACCAATATATAGCTGGAAGGCTTATTTCTGGAATACTTTCGGATCAAATCCTTCACAACAGCACGAAGGAATCCATGCGAATTTGAAACGGCGCATATGTCGTCTTGTAAAATTACTCCTATTCGAATGAATGTTCCTCACCAAGTGCTGCTGCTAAACCTACTCGTTTCGTTTGCTTGATGTGCCGCCGATCCTTAAACTGGTCAACGCTCTTCTCACCAGAAACAAGGAACTTCAGAAAAGATTTCCCTTGGAAGCGACAACTTTGGGAAATTGAGAGCAATCGAAGATATTGTAGAGCAACCCGCTTGAAGAAGCTCCCTGAAATCTTCCTTTGTACCGCCAGGTGCCTACTCGCCCTTTCTGCCATGTTATTGTTCCAAGGTATTCCATCCTCTTCTAGGAAACGGAATAGACTTTCCTTATACCGAATAAATCGTTTCTGGTATTTCTGGGTGATTTCGCTCTTGTATTCACGACCCAGAATGACTTTCCTGTATTACCGATCAACCTTTTGTCCATGCTTGCTAAGATGGCACCGTTTCAGACCATACTTGTCGACATCGGCCACGATAGGAACGAGTACGTCGCGAAAGGCACCAAGAAAACTTTCAAATTCTAAGTCGAAAGGGTTCTTCCATAAATCGTCGTTCAAATCACGGATCAGGTGAACTAGGCATTTTTGCTGTCGGCATTTGCATGAGTCGTAGCCACCGTAGAAGTCAGTGATTAGAACCCCTTTGTATCCTTTAAGAATTCCTTGTATTAGAGCGGCTTCCCGAGTTTCCGTCAGTCTAAAGACCACATGAGTACCATCAGTCAGTACCCAGACATAGTGATCGGCCCCCTGAACATTGATCTTTGTCTCGTCGACATGAATAAAAGGGCTTGCCAGGATTCTTTTTAAGAGCATCCTCTCACTTATAACATAATGCTCGGCTAAGTCTACCATGAAATTGATGATGCTGGCATCGGTGATGCTCTCACCGAACAAGTCTTCGACGACTTGACAGATGGCGCTGTAAGGATGTCGAAGCGTTATGCGTTGGTAGACAGCCCAAGCACGAAAGCCATGTCCATACAATCGGCCCTTGAAACGCTTGATACCAGGCGGCAAATGATGGCGTTCGCACTGACGGCAGTAGCTCATCCTTCCGACGTATTTGGTAATAGTCTTTCGGTACCCGCTCTTTGTAAAGACCAGGTCAATAACCGTGTGCGCGGCCAGTTTATCAGTCATCTTCATTGTTTGGCCACTATGCCGCTGGCACTTTGTAGGGCGCCTAACACGTATGATCTTGCCAGCCTTGACGGGAATGACCCGACGAAATGCGGGGTGGCCTTTGAGACCACCTGGCCCCTTCCTACTAGCCTCGTTCTCACTATCACGCTCTGCTACACAAATGCGATTCTTTTTGTACTCGGCATGTGCTGACCTCAATATTGCTTCAAGTAAGTTGTGAATACGTTGACCAGAGGCAGTTGAGTTTTGTTTCGGTGCGTCTGCGAAGTCCACATCAGAGCGAGTCGTTGCTGCCTGACCGATGTCCCTGAGTTCAGAAAGTAAAATCTTTAATGCACTGCAATCTTCCAGATTGTAGGTAATAATCCTGTTCTTTAGGTCATCACTCTTGGATGCCTCCCACTTCAATCGCCATACGATCTCTGCAAGCCAGAAGCATCTGAGCAAGTCCATGTCGCTCCTACGAGTCTACCCAAATCCTTCAGGATATTCGACCTTGTAGGGAAATAAAGTTTGCCAAATATGAATGAGTTCACATTGACCAATCGCTTTCTCATAGCATCAAATGCCTGGCCGTAATCTTTAGTAATGCGCTGTAACGCCTTTGGCTCATAGCTCCCATAGTGATAGATTGGAGGATCAGGGTGTGCTTCTGTTATCTGCAATAGAGCTTTGAAGATGCTAAGCTCGTTGTCCGCTGAATCTGCCCACAGGGATCGACACTCAAGTCTGCTCCTAGTGGAAATGATGACGCCGATGAGATAATAGGTTCCGTGATCCGGCACACCTTCGATATCGAGGAAAAGCTCAACGTCATGAAGAGGGACTACCGGTGGCTGATGAACATATATCTTCCCGGTGCGCAATGCCAAAGCTTGTAGTTCCGTATTAAACACCGATNNTGAAAAGATATGAAAGTTGATTTATGGTAAAAATGCCCTTCCTGTGGTATTTTTGCATCAGCCTAGGCGTCATATGGTCTAAGAGACACAGATTGTCTTCTTTTTCGGCCTGCGAAAGACAAAGGGCCCTAAATGGGCATACAATGCAATGCGACTCACTTCCTTTGCGGGACT
>DMNE01000227.1 GCA_003453735.1 Nitrospiraceae bacterium
TTAAAGGAGTTAGCTCGATTGGTTACACTCTTCCAACTAACCTCCGCATAACTTCTGTAGCCGAAGAAAATAAGATAAGGAGGATTGTCGAAACGGTGGTAAATATAGGCAGCAGAACGGTAAAATACTGGAGGGAGATGTAATCTCGAACTCTGATGAGGACAATAGGACTTATTGACATAGAGACACGGGATGGCAGGGAAGCGATATCCGTCCATCTCTTCAGGATTCGGGCCGGCGGGTTTGAATATGAAAAAACAATCGAATATTCGCCATCAACATCCTCTGGAATTGAACTCGCTGACGTTGCGGAATTTTATCTGAGCCTTCCTGTTCATCTGCTGAACTTTAGGATCATGAGGTTTCCTTTTTCTGACAGGCAAAAGCTGAAGGATGTAATCCCTTTTGAGCTTGATGACCTGATACTGGGGGGCTCAGAGAACATAGTCTTTGATTCGATCGTACTGGGCGAGTCTGACAATAACTTCGATGTGCTTGTGGCGTATACAGAGAAAAAGACCCTCAGAGAAATTCTGACGGGCCTTGCAGCGACGGGCATAGACCCACAGGTGGTTACCTCTCTTGAACTGCAGTGCATCGTAACGAAGGGAAATGGGGATATTGCCGCATCCCTTATGAATCCGTTCAGTTTGGCTGCAGAGGAGAGAATAGCGGCAGCAAAAAAAGAGCTCGCGAGCCACACCCTCAATCTCAGGACGGGTCCCTTTGCCTATACCAAGGACGCTGAGAAGATAAAGAAGGGATTCAAAGTGACGGCTATCCTCGCCCTTTTGTTGGCTCTGCTCATCAATGCAGACCTCGCGCTCAGGTTTATCACTGCAAGGAATGAGGCATCCTCCCTACGAAAACAGATGAGAACTATTTACGTCGGCCTTTTCCCAGCCGATAAGAAGATTACCGACGAGACCTACCAGATGAAGTCTCATATGAAGGAACTTAAGGACAGAGAGGAGGTCATAAGCGGTCTTAATCCCTTGCAATTCATGCTCGAGCTATCTCGGAGGACGGTCCCCGGTACAAAATTCGATGAGATCAATCTCGATCGAGAGAGCGTAACGATCAAGGGAGAGGCTGCTGCCATGGATAGTGTGGACAAGGTGAAGACGAAGCTTTCTGAATTCATGACTGATACTACGGTCTCTGATGTGAAGACTTCCGTAGAAGGCAAGATCCGCTTCACGATAGTCGCAAAGGTGCGCTCGTCATGACAGCCAATGGGAGGTCATCAACAGTAGCATACCTGTCCTCGGCCCTTCGTTCGGCTCTTAAGGGTGACAGTTCCACGGTGGATCGTGTCAGTATCATCCTCCTCGCGGTGCTGCTCACGCTCATTATTGTCATCGTACCAATGCTTGTTATGGAGAAGGCGTCAAGAAAAGAGGCTGACTCATTACAGGCAAAGCTCAAGGAGTTCTCGGCCTTAAGCGCCGATTATAAATCGCTGAAAGGACGCATCGATTTCCTTGAGCAGCGAAAGTCCCTCACAAAGATGGACGGCATCCCGCAGGCTGTTGATGAAGTGGCGGCTTCGGTGGGATTGAAGGCAAAGATCTCGGGGGTGAAGGCAATGGGAAGCCAAGAGATCACAGGAGGCACGGAGGAAAGCGCAGAGGTTCAGATAGAGAAGGTTACCATGAATGACCTCGTCAATATCCTTTACAAAATAGAGAATGCCCCGATGATGCTTTCGGTCCGAAGAATAGCAATGAAAAAGACCTTTGAAAACCCGGAATTGCTCAACGTCACCATGACCCTCTCACTCTTCATCAAGAAGTGAAAAAAGCGGTTCTTATCCTATCCCTGATTGTCCTTGTCATCGTCGGCTCCTGGTTTATCGTACTGCCGGAATCATTCATCATAACCCTTATAGAGAACGCCCTTCCTGGGGAGAACATTTACCTCAAGACAGAGGGATTTAAGAAGGGTCTCTTTTATAACTTCAGGGTCGAGAAGATCCTTCTCATGCAGAAGGGTAACCTCATGAAGAATGAATCGGGTCTGCCTGTCCTCTCGAGTGACTCTTCGTCGTCGGAAGCCCCCCTGTTAATTCTTGACGACGTCAGTGGCCAGATGAATCTCTTGTCCGTGGCGAGACTGAATCCGCAATTAGAGTTCACTACCCATCTGCAGGCGGGCATGGTGATGGGGGAGGTGGATTTAATGGGGCAAGGCGCAATAACCTTAAGGGGTAACAATCTGCCGGTGCAGGAAATCCCTTTTTTTGAACGCATCGGGATCCGTGGCGAGGGAATTTTGGCAGGCACATTTCTGTTCAGAAAGGGAAAAGAGGAATTGAAGTTTTCCGTGACGAACGCAAAGCTCAAGAACACATCATTCGGAGGGGTTTTCCTGCCCCTCGATGCCTTTCATACGGTACACGGCTTTGTAACACTGGGCGACGGCACCATGGACGTACGCTCTTTTAACCTTCAGGGCGACGGTATCTATGCACGGGTAAAAGGAAACGCGACAGGGCGTCAAGTGAATATGGACGTGGAGTTGATGGTGGATTCGTCTTTTCAAGAAACGCCGATTCTGCAAGCAATGGTTGGGCAGTACAAGGTATCGCCCGGCTACTATGTTATCCCTCTGAAAAGCGTTCTACCGGCTGGAATTTTCTGATATGATACAAACCTACTGCCTGAGCAGAATCTCGATATCGAGATGCTTCAAGACGGTTTTTTCTAAGATTTCATCTGTAAGGTTTGTCAGGTGTGGGAAAATCCCGATCAGGGGCATGGGAAGAAGTTTTTGAAGCAGAGCAGGGTTGGTCTGCTCTGCAATGGTGCCGTTCGATGGATTAGTGAAGTTGACGATTATGCCTGAGACCGCAATACCCTCTTGGACCGCGTGCTTGACCGTAAGGAGCGTGTGGTTGATGGTCCCGAGCGATGGGCTCGTCACTAAGATCAGGGGGAGGTCTAGTTCTTTGATGAGGTCGACCACAAAATAATCCTTCTTTATTGGGACAAGGATGCCCCCGATCCCTTCCACAAGCACCGTTTGGTATGCCTTCAAAAGAAGGTTGAACTCCTCTTTGATGATTTTGATGTCAACCTCAATCCCTTCCATCTCGGATGCGATGAGGGGCGAAGCCGGGGTTTCAAGGCAACAAGGAGTTATATGTTTTATTGCCTCATCCATTCTCGCAACCTTCTTAAGAAACATACCGTCTGAAGGATAAAGAACATCTCCGACACGGCTGCACCCGGTCTCTATCGGTTTCATCCCACCGGCGTGTATGCCACATGTTCGCAGGCCCTTGATAAGCGCTCCCGTGATGACCGTTTTCCCGATCCCTGTATCAGTGCCTGTTATAAAAAACCCTCTAGGCATCTACCTCCTGCAGTCCAGGCTGAAGACCTGTCCAGTTCTGTTTTTTGTGGTGAGTAAGTAAACGATGAACTGCGCGATTTCTTCGGAATCCGACAGCCGACTCACAAACATGTGCTTTTGATTCAGATGCTGTAATAGGTATCCAGCTTCTGTATCTGATATTCGCACCCTGAGATGGCCGCATACCTCTTAAGCTGGGTGAGCGCNNTCTGGAAAGGCTCCGGATGTTTGAGTCCGCGGGCATCAATAACCATGGGTCTCCTCAGTACTGATAGTTTCTATAATAGCACATGCTGAACCTGATTATCTTACAGGCTCACGGTGCGGCAGCGATTCCGTAGAAAGGTTGCTTTTTCAGTCAATTTCCTTTATTCTAAAATAAAAGAGGTGCCCTGTGAAAACATAAGATTCAAGGGCATCAGAGGAGGTTAGTGTGGTTAAGATATCGGATATCGCTGCTGAAAAGGCGAAGGAAATTCTTACGGCTGAAGGAAAAGACAGTTGGGGGCTGAGGATTTACACAACTGAAGGCGGATGTTGCGGTCCATCCTATGGAATGGATATAGATGAGAGGCCTGCAGAGGGCGATGAGGTCGTAGAGAAAAACGGACTCAGGGTCTTCATGGATCAAAGCACTTCCCAGAAACTTATCGGTATGGAGGTCGATTTTATTACTGACGGCGAGAGACAGGGCTTCGTCATCACTGGCGGTCAACCGTCATCGTCGTGCGGCTCCGGCTGCAGTAGCTGTGGATAACCTTGGATTGAGGGGTCGACCTTTTGTTTCCCATCCATAGGCCCCGGAGGCTGCGGGCAAACAAAACGATCAGGCGGATGGTGAGGGAAACCTCGCTGTCCCCTGATGATCTTATTTATCCTCTTTTTGTCACCTACGGTACAGGGATAAGAAAAGAGATACCCTCTATGCCGGGGTGCTTCCAAGAATCCTTGGATAATCTTGCAGGCAGTGCGAAAGAGATCTTCTCCCTCGGCATACCATCAGTAATACTGTTTGGGATTCCCGAACGCAAGGATGAAAAGGGTTCCGGCGCATATGACGAGCACGGCGTCGTGCAGAATGCCATTCGGGTGATAAAGGACGCCGTCCCCGATCTGTATGTCATCACGGATGTCTGTATGTGTGAGTATACGAGCCATGGTCACTGCGGCGTCATAGAGAAAGGTGACGTGGCGAATGACCCCACACTGGAGCTTCTCGCACTGGAGGCACTTTCCCATGTAACGGCGGGGGCTGATATGGTCGCACCCTCTGATATGATGGACGGGAGGGTTGAAGCGATCAGGCTTGTCCTTGATGAAGGAGGCTTCCCTGCGGTTCCGATTATGTCCTATGCGGCCAAATACGCCTCCGCGTTCTATGGCCCCTTCAGGGAGGCTGCAGAGTCAACGCCGCAGTTCGGAGACAGACGCTCCTACCAGATGGATCCCGCAAACAGGAGGGAGGCGATACGGGAAGTCGCCTTGGACATCGAAGAAGGCGCGGATATCATCATGGTAAAGCCGGCGCTCTCCTATCTTGACATCATAGCCGATGTGAGAGATGCCTTTGATGTCCCTGTTGCCGCCTACAATGTAAGCGGTGAATATTCCCTCGTCAAGGCCGCCGCCCAGATGGGATGGATCGATGAGCAGAGATTAATGATGGAGGTCCTTACATCTATCAAGCGTGCCGGGGCAGACCTGATACTCACCTATTTTGCAAAAGATGCCGCAAAGATCCTAAATGCTTAACAGGTAAGAATAAGATTCCACCATTCTTCAAAAAAATCGTAATCGAGGAGGTCAAGGAGAGATGATTGAGAGATCGAAGGTAGAAGATGCACTGAATCAGATAAGGCCTGCACTGCAGCGCGATGGCGGCAATGTAGAACTTATCGATGTGACCGCTGAGAATATTGTCAAAGTAAAACTTGTCGGCGCGTGTGGCGCATGCCCAATGTCCACCCTTACCCTGAAACGTGGCATTGAAGCGACGCTCAAACAGAGGATTCCCGAGATAGCATCGGTCGAGTCTGTGTAGCTAAGGAAACACGGCCATCGTATTCAAGGCCGTTTTTTCATCAAAGCCCAGCATGATATTCATGTTCTGTACAGCTTGGCCTGATGCGCCCTTAACGAGGTTATCGATCGCAGTAACAATGATGAGGGTATTGGTCCTTCTGTTCACCGTGAGTCCGATCTCGCAAAGATTAATGCCCCGAATATTTTTTACGTTCGGGTATTTGCCCTCCTCGAGAACCCTCACAAAGGGCTCCTTCACATACGCATCCCTATAGATTGCCAGCACCCCTTTCGTATCCATTTCTTTTGTGAGCCTTGCGTACAGGGTGGTCAGTATGCCCCTGTCGAGGGGAACGAGGTGCGGCGTGAAGTTGACCTTGATATCTTTCCGGGCAACGAGAGACAGTTCTTGTTCGATTTCCGCAGTATGCCTGTGTTTGCCGATAGCGTATGCCTTAAAACCCTCGTTCACCTCACAAAAGGAAAAAGCAATATCGGACTGCCTTCCCGCGCCAGAGGTTCCTGACTTCGAATCGATGATTAGGTAACCGGGATCAACGATGGCATGCCTCACAGCCGGATAAAGTCCGATGAGTGCGCCCGTTGGATAGCAGCCGGGATTTGCAACGAGGCGCGCCGTTGCGATCTTCTTGCGGTAAATCTCAGGAAGGCCATAGACCGCCTTCTTCAGGGTATCAGCGAATTTGTGAGGTACCTTATACCACTCCTCATAGATTTCTTCGTCCCTGAGCCGGTAATCAGCAGACAGATCGATAACTGGTTTCTTTTTTTTCACGAGATAATCGACCGGCTCTTGGGATTCGGCATGAGGGAGCGCCATAAAAAAGAGGTCGGCCTTCGAGACAATTTTTTCTCTGACTAAGGGCTCGAAGGCGAGATTCGCATACTGGTGCAGATGGGGAAACAGGTCCGTGACCTTTTTCCCTACAGATTTTTCCGAGGTAACGGCTGTTATTTTTACTTTGTGGTGTGCAGCCAATATTCTGAGGAGTTCTGCCCCCGCATATCCGCTGCCGCCACAGATAGCTACTTTTACCATATCAATGCCATTTTCGGTCCCAGGCTTTCAGTCAAAGGCATAGGTTTGAGATCATGGACTGAGCTGGCTATATGAATTTTTATCTCTTTGAGAATTGGAACCGCTTTCTTGCGCCTTTCTGGCCGTATTTCTTCCGCTCCTTTTCCCTTGGATCGCGAGTAATAAAGCCTTCTTTTTTCAAGCGCGGTCTCAAATCGTTATCCATCCTTGACAACGCCCTCGATATTCCATGACGCAGCGCGCCCGCCTGACCCGTAGGGCCTCCCCCCTCTACCTTTGCCAAAACATTGAGCTTTCCGATCATGCCCGTAAGTTCCAAAGGTTGACGTATCATCATCCTGAGGGTCTCCCTTGGAAAGTACGAGTCAACCGGTTTTTCATTGACCATGATCTGTCCAGTCCCTGTCGCGAGCGTTACTCTGGCGATTGACGTCTTTCTTCTTCCTGTTGCACCGTATTTTATTTCAGCCATCTAAACTCCTTTTGCCGATTGGCGGATTTTGCCCGAATCCGATTGCACGACCTCAGGTTTCTGAGCTGCGTGGGGATGTTCGGTTCCTCTGTATACTTTGAGTTTTTTCAGCATTGCCCTGCCGAGCCTGTTNNAGCTTCTTTATCATCGCCCTGCCGAGCCTGTTCTTGGGGAGCATGCCCCATACAGCGTCTGTGATGACCTTTTCCGGATTATTATTCAGACGGTGCCTGGCGCTCTCAGCCTTTATCCCACCGACAAAACCTGAGTGATGATAATATATCTTGTTGTCGAGCTTCTTCCCGGTCAGTTTCACTTTCTCGGCATTGACTACAACCACAAAATCACCTGTATCAACATTCGGGGTGAAGATCGGCTTGTTCTTTCCACGGAGACAGACCGCTATCTTTACAGCAATCCTGCCGAGCACTTCATCCTTCGCATCGAAGAGATACCATTTTCTTTCAACTTCGGTTTTCTTTGCAAACGGGGTTCTCATCACATCACCATCCTCAATATGTTTTGAAGTGAATAGAATAATAGAATTGCCCTTTAAATGTCAATAGTTGGAAAGTTTTTTGTTGGAAGGTTTTTCACGAAGTCTTCCAGATCTGAACAGAGAGGTTCCGCAGCAAGTCGGATTTGTCCTGCCGGACATCTGTCCAAATCGGCTTTATTCCCTGGTTTTAGCGATGCCAATTATCCCATCCTCACTTCGACGAAAGGAAGCACTGTTTCCCAGACCGAGTCATCTCCGTGCGCATATCTTTCCTTAAGCCTTTTTGTGTCGATGAACCCGTGGTCCGATAGTAGGAAGAACGAGCGCAGGTCCCGGAGGATGGGGAGGATGCCTGCTTGGAATTCCGCTTTGATCGTAAGGCAAAGAGGATAGAGATCGAGGGTCGAGTTATGCATTTTCGCATCGATAAAATTACAGTGGAGAAACTTTATATCTTCGCTGCCTTTCAGTATTTTCTTTAACTCCCTTCTGCCTGCATCACGCTCCGCCCATTTCAGTAAGACATAGCTTTTGTTACCGATAGATCCCTTCTGCTCTTCTCCGATCCCAATGACGTTTCTGAAGTTGCTGGTTGTGGTCGGAGGCGACACGACATATGACTCTTCTGTTAGCCGCCACCCTTCGGTTTTCATCACTTCCCTGAGCATACACCACAGGTCGTACCTCAAGCCGTCAAAAACGACTGCTACGCCGTGGAGGCGATCCTTCAGGAAGGCCACATCCTTTGCACCCGCCAGTCGGTCGGGCCTGCGATCGTACTCAGTGAAGATTTCATTGAGGCTGAGTTTAATTTGGGAGAGCACTTCTCCGTCAATTGCCTCTGCATTTGCATCATAAGTGACCTTCTCAAGGAGGAAAGACATGGGCGCGATGACTTTTGTAAAGATATCGACGCCGCGGTGTTTCCCCTTTTCGGATGAGATCCTCACGATGGTCAGCAGATCCTTCAATAGTGCATCATTAGTCGAGTCCATACTCGTTTGGGGCACTAACTTCTCCCACGACCGATGAAATAGCTCGCTTCGCAGTCTTTTTCTCAGATGGGGTATCTGTTCCCGCTCCAATATCTTAAACAGGTCTTCTGTAGCTATCGCCCGCAGGTTAAGAGATTCCAACGCTGGTAGAATGGCTTGACCCGTCAAAATAGTTTCAATGCTTTCATCGGTATCATGGAGTTCTTTTTCCAGTTCCAAAAAGGCTCGTTCGCCCTGCGGGCCATACTTGCAAAGCGCTTCCTTCACGAGAAGCGCATTTGCCTCATTATCGTCTCTTACATGGATAATCGACTCCTCGTCGTCACCGATCCAGCGCATAAATAAGTCCCTGAGTTCTTTTTGCCTGAACCTCCGGCCCCTTATCAAAGTAATGAAATCTTTGACCCTGACGTCTTTTATCTTCCAGCTGCCCTTAAAGGCATTGCCTATCTCTGCCAGTACCTCATCCGTGAGAAGGGGCAAAATCATTGAGGTCGTTGTTTTCTCTAATTGCAGCGTTATAAGGGACGTAAGTTTCTTTGCTATTTCCGTTTTCCCCGAATCCCTAATACTGAAAACGTAGGAGTCGAGTTTTTCCCTGTGCGTATGGCTCTGCAGCAGCCTTACAAAATTAATTATGCCCTCCCTGCAAAGATCGATAAATTCTATCGTTGTGTCGGGGGGCGTATCCCCTATTGCATGCTCGCATCGGCAAAACGGCTTCAAAAAAAGCTCATTGTTCAGGTCTTCCCTGCATGGCTCAGGAAGCCCGCGATCGAGCTCCCGCTTCAGTTCCCACCACTCGCCCGAGAAGGTCGCCGAGGTCACTGCCCGGGCTATCCTCTTTAACGCACGTGCCTCTTCAGAGTCCTCGATCTCTTTCCTGAGTTTGAATATGTTGGCCTGATAATAGGACTCATGGCTTTGCCTGTAGGCTTTTGTGAACTCCAAATAAAACTCATCCCATTCGGCCTTTATTGACTCAAAGTCCCCCTTCAATGAAGCGAGGAATTCGTCTAAATGTACCACGAGAAGATCCCTCTTTTCCCCAAGAGGGATATCGGTGTATTTCTTGTCAGCAGGCAGTTTCAAGGCCGGATGGGTTATATACAAATAGTATTTGTNNAAGAACCGGTGCAGCTTCTCTATGTACTCAGTTTCCCCAGCCATGTCAGGGTTGTCCCTGAGATAAAGGAGAAATCGCTCTATCCCCTCCGCGGGAGCCAGAGAAAGAGTGACCGAATTGAGGAACATCGACAAACGATTCATTAAAACGTTATCGATGGTGATCCTCTTAAAAATGGAGTAATCCCTATATCTGCTTATGAAGCTGTTGATATCATCAATCAGCTTTCTGCATTTCCTCACAAAGGCTGTGGCATCTCTCCACATCGTCTTTTGTGTCGGGGGCGTCGGAACGTCTTCCACCTCCCCCCAGATGAATTTTCCGCGTGGCACATAGCTTATGAGCTCCGGCGACAGGGTCTTACCACTCTTGATTTTCGATATCCCGCCAGTCGATAACTGTGCGAGGTCCTGCAATTCGACGATCTCTTCCCCCCTATAGAGGACGATCTGACCCGAGGCGACGAACACGGAAATAAGGAGGTGAATCTGGTCATTTGACAGGCCCCATTTGCCCTTCCTCAGCGCCTGCTTGACACTGGAAAAGTTGTCGTCGTGCGATGTCAAGTTGAGGAAATGAGAGACAAGCTCGTTTTCGACCTCTACCGAGATAAGGTAACTGCCCCCCTTCTTTTTCACCAGCCCCATCGGTTCAAGCAGTCCTTTGATATACTCTGTGATGCGCTTCTTTTCGGCGTCTTCAACCGTGATCTTCCCGGATTTTATGAAGAATGTTTGAAGGTTGGCCAGTGACTGAGACAACACGAGAGGTAGTTTCGGCATGGCTTCGTGATGTTTCGGATGGACTTCCGAAAAAGAGTCCTCGAAAATATAAGGCAAGAACCTGTCCAGCGAAATAGAACCTAACCCCTGGAGATTGTCAAATTTTCTTCCGGATGCTGTAACAACTTCTCCCTCTAAATACAGTTTTTCGACTACGGCATTGAACTCGAGCTCCTCTCTTCTCATGTCTGCGCTTAAGTTTGGGAATTCAGTGAGGAGAGTGGTTTTTGCGACAAAATGTTCAAGTATGCCGAGCTCCTCTTCAGTTGCCTCCCGTGGGACCCAAAAACTGATTAAAGGCAGAAACGGCGAAGAGAAGCTTTCTTTTACCGAATAAGCGAGGTGTTTGTCTTGCGAGAAAGGGGACAACAAAACTAAAGAGCAGTCGAGCCATTTTTCTAACCCTGAGAGCATCTTCTCGAGCTCAGGCCTCTTGAAAAAGTCTTTTGTGTGTAAAGAGGCATAGCAATCCCAATAACTGTTTTCCCATTTAACATTGTAGCGTCTTCCGTTGGTCAAATCCTTTAAGGGAAAGTGCGGCATGCTGAACATGCTACAGATCCTCGAGAACAGAAGCTCCCTATCGCTTAATTTTTCCCTCTCGGCCTTTATCTTTGCTCTGACCCTCAATCCCTCATCGACTTTAGGGTCTATATAGTAAACGTCGCCATCTTTTTTTATGAACATCTGATGTGAGGATAAAGGGTCGAGAACCCCTTCCTGAATGAACTGATAATTAATATCATCGGAGATCGTGCTCTTCCGTTTTAGCAGTATCTCGGCTATCTCTTTGGCAGTCTTTCTTTTTTCGAGGAGCGATATTTCAGTCAGTATGAGTATTTTTATTGCTGCAAGGCCGGCCTCCTGCATAGCGGGTTGCGGCAAAATCTCTTTAATGTGTTCTTTGTAATAAGTAAAGACCACCCTCGAGAATACAGAATATTCTGGTATCTCTCGAATGCGATCTTCGAAGTGATCATAGATTTGCTCCGGGGTAATTAAGGTGTCGACCGGCTCATCGAGTATTTTTTGGGCCTCTTCTTTGACAAACTGTATTACGCCACGCCGTTGTGAAAAAATTGAGGTTAACCCTGTCAGATACCTCAAGGTAAAAGGATGAAGCGGATAGGTCCGTCTGAATTCATCATACCCCAGCTGAAGGTGAGGATAGTATTTCCGTATCTCTGAATACTGTGACTTTATGACATCATCAGCTCCCTCTAGCTTTATGACAATCCTTCGATCCACTAGGTCTTCAATATGAGATGTTGTCAGATTAATTCTCAGGGGGAAACGGTCTTTAATTCTGTTAAAAAAACTAGACGACAGATGTCCAGAGGCAGGCCCCGTCTCCTCTATCCACTCCTGCAGAGATGCGATGATCCAAAACGGCCGGCTGAATGAGTATTCCCCCAAAAACGACAAAAAGCGCACATCCTCGAAAAATGACTGGGGATCAGGCTTTGAACTGAGGAACTCCGAGAGCTCGTCAATGATGACTACACAATGGCTACCTAAAAGCTCACCGAACACCTTATCCCTGTTCAAGACATCCCCTTCGTACCCGAGAGCCGAGAGGATGATTTTTTCAAGCGCATTGGAAGCAGGATATTTGACAAGGGAAACCTTCAGGAGCTTCAAGTCGAGTTGTTTTATTTTGGGAAAGGCGTGAAGGAAGGGCAGCTGCCGTTGTTTGAGAAGCAGATAGATATACGCCAGGAAATGGGATTTGCCGCTGCCATAATTGCCTTTTATGAATATCCCGCTTCCCTCAGCCTTATTTATTTTTTCTAAAATGAGGGTTAAATTGCGTTCAATGTCCTCTGTCACAATAAAGGAGGAGGTTATGCCTGTGGGGTCTTTCTCGGCGTCGCCCAACTCGACAACAAGCTTGATTTCAGGGATATGGATAATGTCTCTTAATCTTTTGTCCATGCTGTCTTTGCTTTCTTCAAAATGCCATAGAGGTGGCGCGCGTCGGGATTGGCAGCGAGCACTTCTCCGATCAGATGCTCGAAGCCTTCATAATCACGTCTCGACTCGAATATTTTGAACAGCGCCTGGTAAACGTAGTGGTCTTTTGGCGATTTGCGGAGTGCGTCCTTAAAACAGAGGATGGCGTTGTCATGGTCTCCCGCTTTTTTGTAGGCAAACCCGAGCATTCTACGCGTAAAGNNATGCAACGATAGAAGATATCGATAGATACCGATGGCTTTTTCCTGCATGCCCGCCTTCTTGTAAAGATCCGCTAAATAATGGTGCAGTGCAAAGTCATCCCGATAACCTGAAAGCGTGCGGATTTCTTCGATCTCTGCAATAACGTTTTCGGCTTTTTTCCCTGCGAACTTCTCGCTATAGCGCTTGAAGCCACTCTCTTGAGGGCCGCCCTTCGACCATTCGGCCAGTAGACTTTTTATTTCGACGGAATGGGGCATTCTCTCCCTAGCCTTTTCCAGAATGGTGAGACCTTTATCCAGTGAGAGAATACGTGCTGCCAGTTTCGCGGTAAAGATATACAGGCCTTCATCCTTTATATCGCGGTAAAGGATATCTGAGTTTATAAATTGTTCTATGTCAGCCTTTGCCTTGCTTTTTTCGAGGATGGCTAAATAGTTTTTCAGGAAATAGGGGTCACTTTTGAGGTCATCTAATTTCTCTTCGGCCTTTTGCCGCGCTTCTTTTATTCTATTTAGCCGGTACAGCAGATATATTTCGTAGCTGAGGAAAAAAGTGTTTGTAGGGTAAAACGTTCTGGCCTCATTGAGAACTTCGTAAGCCCCCCGGTAGTCCTTGTTCTTCCCGAATTCCAGCATCCTCTGGCTGTATTCTTTCGGCGATATCAACTGCTCCTCCTATTTCGTTTACTGGGTCCGGCTTCCTCTATCGTTAGCAGATCACCCACCGAACATCCTAAAGCTTTGCATATGACATGAAGCTTTTTCATCGCTATTTTTTGAGGGTTCCCCCGGGCCAGAGTATAGGCATTGGAGTATGACATAGGGAGGCCGTGCTTTTTCATCAAATCCCTGAACTCGGTTACTTTGAGAATTCGCCTACGGTAAAGAATATCCTGAAGATTCCATTTTATCTGTGTTCTCGGCGCCATATCGTTTTGGGAGTTATTATATCGCTTAGAGAGATATATATCAAGAAAATGGATATTTCTTTATATTTCTTAAACGAACAATGAGACACCACATTCCCCATCCCTTTTAGGCTGCTAGGGGTGGAGCTGGAGTATTTAGATCAAGACTGGTAAAAAAAAGGGCAAAGAACTCTTGCACAGATGGCATAATCTGCTATCATTGCATATGAAGGCCAAACACCGNNTCTTGAAGCGATCTTCGCAACGCCCACGCGAGCGGGAATTGTCTTCTCTGACATAGAAGCGCTGGTAAAAGCCATTGGCGGAGAGGTACGTGAAGGAGATGGTTCCCGTGTTGTTTTTGAGCTGAAGGGAGCCGGAGATATCTTCGCCGCTCGCACCCTGGCAAAGAGGCTAAAAAGTATCAAGTCGAGGAGCTACGGGATTGGCTCAGAAATTTGGAGGCACTGCCATAAAAAATGTGGGTCTATCCGGATTTCCCA
>DMNE01000271.1 GCA_003453735.1 Nitrospiraceae bacterium
TTATGGGCGCAGCTGCACACCTCCGATCTCACCGGGGACTCATGTTCATGATCATCGGCGGTGACGGCCAACAGGCGCATGAATCCGCTGAACTGAGTCGGCTTGTGCGAACAGCTTCAGTCGAAGGCATCGTGAGGTTTCAGGGCAGGGTCGAACACAACCTTCTCCCCCTGTACTACAGCGCCGCCGACGTCCTCGTAATACCGTCCTATTACGAGAGCTTCGGTCTGGTGGCGCTCGAATCGCTGGCTTGCGGCACGCCGGTCGTCGCAACGCGTGTGGGGGCGATGGACACCCTGATACAGGATGGCAAAACAGGACTTCTTGTCGAGACCCCAAGCCCTCGTTCTCTCGCATCAGCGATTGAGAGAATCATCGCCTCTTCATCTAACAATGGCTTGTGTCGTGAGGAAATACGTGCTTCTGTTCTTGGTTATAGTTGGTCTAACGTTGCGTCTGCTGTCATCCAGGAGTACGCGAGTGTTGTCCAATCCTGTTGAGCATAGAGATGATCAGACCGAGGCGCAAGTGGATTGCTTAATGGTAGCTTCGGCTGATATACTCGTCGTCGCAGCGCATCCTGATGATGCTGAATTCGGTGCCTCGGGAACGGTGGCCCGTTGGGTTCGAGAAGGCAAGCAGGTCGTCTACGTTGTCTGCACAAGCGGTGAGAAGGGAACATCGGATAGGACAATGAGACCGGAGCGATTAGCCGAGATAAGGGAAAGGGAGCAGGAAGCTGCGGCAAAAGTCCTTGGTGTGAGGGAAGTGCTTTTCCTCAGGCTTCCGGACCAAGGACTGGAAGATACTCCTGACTTCAGAAAGACGATCGTCCGGGCAATCCGGACGTATCGGCCAGAAACCGTTGTCACGTCAGATCCTTATCGCCGCTATATCTGGCATCGGGATCACAGAATTGTTGGGCAGGTGACGCTTGACGCCGTTTTCCCTTTCGCGCGGGACTACCTCGCGTATCCAGACCTGTTGAAAGAAGGTCTCGAACCTCATAAAGTCCGCGAGATGCTCTTCTTTGGTTCAGAAGACGTGAACTACCGCTCTGACATTACGACGACCTTCGGCCTAAAAGTCGCAGCGCTCCGCTGTCATGAAAGCCAAGTTAAGGAACTCGAAATATCCGATCTGGAGGTGTGGGTGCGAGAGTGGTCCTGCTCCAACGCCGAAGGTGCGGAATGTGAACTCGCAGAGGCGTTCCACCGGATCGAGATCAGGAAATAACGCTTCTTGGTGCTCGCAGACAAATAGACAGAAGGCCTGACAGGTCTCCCCTTTTCGGGAAGCGAACGCTAAGAAAATTCAGCAATTGAGCACCTGCTGGTTTACAAAATACCGCTTTCCATGGGGATGATCGAAGAGGACCTGATGAGTTTTCAAAGCAGCATTCGGTACGTAGTTCGCTCAATCCTGTTACTCATCGCGCGAGAGGCTGCCAGGGAATAAAGATTTTTTCTTTATGCGCGCGATAGCCGGCTATGCCTGAGTGCATATCGGTCTTGCCCTGGCTTTAACGCATAAAGGTTAAGTTAAGAACTGATTTGCGAAACTAAACCCGGAAACCCTTCCTCCCGAAATACGTAGAAATTATAGAAGGAAATGGAAGCTTTTAATATTTAATTTCATCCTTTTTGCTTTGTGACTGGAGGATGTCATCATGCTTGTTCAATTACGTTGATATTACTGAGTGCACCTACGAAATTGTCGACAAGCTCAGGATTGAAGTATTTTCCAGCTCCATCGTTTAATATTTTAACAATCGAGCAGACCTCAAGCGATTTTCTGTATGGCCTTTCGGTCCTCAGTGCATCGAAGAAGTCTGATATCGCAACCATCTGACTGATTGGGTGTTGCCTTCTGCTGCCTTGGTTTACGTCGGGATAACCACTCCCGTCGAAATTCATATGATGTTCAAATGCAACGATCAGAGCAAGCTTGGGCACGTCTGGAAGCGTAGAGAGATATCTTGCCCCATAGACAGGATGCAGTTTCAGAAGATTCCATTCATTCAGATCGAGTTTCGTCTGTTTGTCGAGCACCTCAATGGGAAGGGACAGCTTGCCGATATCATGCAGAAGTCCCGCAAGTCCAATATCATAAGTAGTCTCTTCGCTCATGCCGAAGGTCTCTGCCTGAAACATCGTAAGAAGCGAGACATTTGCAGCATGGACATAGGTATATTCATTGTAAGTTCTGGCAGAGCTTATCACACCTAGAACATTCGATTGCTGTTTCAGGGTTGATATCAGGCCGACTACAGCCCTTTCCAAGCCTCCTAAGTCCAGTTCAGTGCCATAAGCAACGCCACAAAAAGTATCTTTGACCTTGGAGATGTTTTCTTCCAAAAGTGTTCTTAGACTGGATTCTTCGGCGCGCAGTTGCACTTCAACGATCCCGACAGATATGTGAGGACTTGATAACAACGGCTCTTGTGAGGCCATGTCTGATACGAATTTCTTGAATTCGTCTATGGTTACTCCTCTTCGGATCTCTATTTTCTCAATGCCCTTTCGCCTGAGCTTCTTCATGAAGTTGTCAAAGTGAATCCCTTTCTCGGTAACGGAATTATCGTTGAACAGGAGAGTGTCGCTCAGCAAAGTTATGCTTACAGATTCATCTTTATAGAGATCTTGCAATAATCCAAAGGCCTTAACTGAGAACTCATTGACAATCGGATGTTTCTCCGAGTACAGCGCGCAGTTGGAGAGAGCCGACATCATACTCGCTGTGAAATCACAGATCTTTCCCTCAGTCACGGTTTTCTCCACTGCTATTGAGGAGTCTTTCGCTTATCGACTTGATGGTTGTGATTCTTGATTTCAAACCGGATTCAAGTAATGGCTTTACATCCTGAACGGGATACCTATGAAGAGTTTCGAATATTTCGATCTTGAGTTTTTCGAGTTCAGACCTGTGCAGCAGGGAGGTAGAAGCGCAGATTTTATGAAGTATTTTCAAAGCGCCCGGTTCGCCAATTTCGCCGAGGGCCTTAACAACAGATCCCTTATAAGACAATTCTGCACCGAACGCGGGTTTTTTTTCGAGGAGCTCAATCAGATAGGGCACCGCTTCCTTCACCTTGTGCGTCCCGGCGAGTCGGATTGTCTGTTCTCTGAGCGACGGGTCGTCACTCTGCAAATAAAGTCTTAAATATGATATGGAATCAGGCGTTCTGAAATGAAGGAGCGTTTTCACCGCTTCCAGGATAACTTTTTCGTGATGATGTTTGGCAAACGGACGTATTCGCCCGATAAATTTACTGCCCTCGCACTCTCTGAGAAGATAGATCATGTTTCTGGTAACAAACCATCTAGGATCATCAAGCCTTCTCACTGCCTCAAGGGCTACCTCGTCACCCATCTTGCTCAATACATCAAGAAAGAATCTCCTGACGAACGTATTGTTTTCTTCAGATAGCTTATCGAGCAGAGGAGTAATGACATAGCTCCTTAAAACTCTGGAAATGTTAATAACTCCTTCCTTGTTGTGCCTTCCCCACATTTGGAAGGCATCGATGAGTCTGACGAGAAAGACCTCAGAACCGAAAAAACTCTTTATCTTTTGCGATGTCTCTTCCCTGAATGCTCCCGTTTGCGCATGGGTATAAAGGGTATTATAGATGTCGCATATCTCTGAAAATCTGCCGGTCTCGATAAAGCCGCTTGCGAAATCGGTAAGACGAGAAAGCAGTTTCTGATATTCCTCCCGGCTGCTTGATTGGACGTTAAGAAGCTCTAACATTATTTTTGAGACAGCCATATCGACGATTTCTCCACTGCAGGCCGCCTCAAGTTCGTGAGTCATTTTGTCGTTCCTGACCCTTGGAGATTCAGCCATTTTCTTGAGGTCTTCATGATACCTTTTCTCTGCGTACGTATTGTCTCGGACCTCCTGGAATGACTTTACTATCTTATCGTCGACCGAAATATCGTCTAGATGCTGGATCCCGCCTCCGCGTATTTCCCCGAAGACGTCGGTGCTTGACGACTTCAGTTTGTCGACCAGATTCTTCAGCTTTTCAGGCAGCAGAGAGGACTGTTCGTTGAACACCTTCATCATCCTGTCAATATCATCGACTGGGAGCTCTCTAAGCAGTCGTACAACCTCATCGGCATCCATCGAGGGGGCAGTGAAGGATTTTGTCAAAAACTGTTGTTTCAGCTCAGGGGTAAGGTGATCTATCATGGTGAGAAATTTACCAAATAACGCAGCCTTTTGGTCTTCCGGGCCCATTCCTCCAAGATAAGAAGCTATCACGGTGTCGTAAGATTTTCCCGCACTTTCTCCGGGCGTGCTTTTATTTATGACGCCTGCTATTGCTTCCGGGGAAACATTTTCTATCACGTTGCCCATATCCTCGCCTTCGAGTCTGCCTTCGAGCAGGCCAGAAACATAGTCTTCCCAAAATGTGTTTTCAAGGCCGTCTCTTCGGGTTGAGCCCTCGACGAATTTGAATTTAGACAGGTCCAGCGGAAAGAGTTTTATATCCCTGAGCCCTCTTTGTTCGGCAACTTCAAGCAAGGCCGGCCCCATAGGGGTATCTTTCTCCGATATCATCATGTGAAAACTGAGAAGTTCTTCAATCGTGAGTGTTGTGTGGAGTGTTATTGCCGCTATGCCTTTGCTATGAAGGCTCAGAGCGAACTCCTTTAGCGCAAGGTTTTTTTTGTCTAGTATGGTCTCGTGCATCATCAGGGCATCCTTGGCTACACCAAGGGTGATATTGCCTTCGGATTCAAAAAGCTTTTGAAGAAAACGAAATGATTTCCCGATGGATTCCTTTGTTAGTGGATGATCTATTGAATACAACCCGACATTTTTCTTTGATATATTCAGCTCTTTGATGGCNNTCGGAAAGAAGCTTTACGGCAACGACGTCTATCGGCGATTTCTCCGGTTTTTCGCTTTCCATTGTTAGAGCTGTAATTGCTCCATCAAAAATGAATTCATTATTAGCAGTATTCTATAAGAAAACT
>DMNE01000494.1 GCA_003453735.1 Nitrospiraceae bacterium
TTGACCAGGTAGTTATACTTTGTGCACGGTCTTGTTATCCCAACAATATCCGCCTCCTGAAAGGCGTCATTGCCGATGAGCATGGTTGGCACTTGTCCTGACAGGACAACGAGAGGGATTGAATCCATGGAAGCCGTCGCGATTCCTGTTACGGTATTCGTCGCGCCGGGACCTGATGTCACCAGGGCCACCCCCGCCTTTCCCGTTGCCCTCGCATACCCATCCGCCGCATGTATCGCTCCCTGTTCGTGCCTCGTCAATATCAACTGTAAATCTTTATTTTCGTAAAGGATGTCAAAGATATTCAGCACCACACCCCCGGGATATCCGAAGATATGTCTCACACCTTCTCTCTTCAGGGATTCAACAATAATTTCAGCACCTACAAGCTTCATAAATACTCCTTTTAAAGGTTACCCATTTGTCAGAACACCCATTTTACCAGAACAATTTACAAATTGGAATAGGCTGTATCTCGCAACTCTACACAAATGGTTCGTCTGCAGGTAGCGCGCAACAAAATCCTTGTCGCATTCCTTTACACACTGAAGCCATGACCGTCGCCACAATACCGAGGTTATCTGAGCCCACGGAGGGCATCTTAATCTACATTCTACGGTGCACAAGAACTGTTTAGCATATACTCCTGCGCGGAGCCTTTTCCTCTATCCCGTGATCGCTCCCTTTCCTGCTGAGCTGACCATCTTCGCATACCTCGAAAGATACCCTTTGGTTATTTTTGGTTTTGGACGCTTCCACCGCGAAAGCCGTTTTTTTATCTCCTCCTCGGGCACCAGTAAATCGATCTGTCTCTTCGGGATATCGATCCGTATTCTATCGCGGTCTGCGATCACCGCGATGGGTCCGCCTTCCATCGCTTCTGGGGAGATATGCCCTATGCAGGGCCCCCGCGTGCCACCAGAGAATCGACCGTCTGTTATCAGTGCCACAGACTCGCTGAGTCCCATGCCCGCCAGTGCAGCTGTCGGCGAAAGCATTTCCCTCATCCCGGGACCTCCTTTCGGCCCTTCGTATCGTATCACCACTATGTCACCCGGTTTAATCTCTCCCTTGAGGATAGCTTTCATGCCGGCTTCCTCGGAATTATAAACCTTCGCACTTCCTTCAAACCGCATCATATTCTGAGAGACAGCGGACTGCTTCACCACAGCTCCGTCCGGCGCAAGATTCCCCCGAAGGATGGCGACGCCGCCCTCCTTGTGGTAGGCCTTATTCAGCGGCCGAATGACATCCTCATCAAAAATGCCGGCTGTGTCCACGATCTCAAATAAACGCTTTCCGCTTACCGTGAGAGTATTGTTCAGCCTATCCCTGAGCCTCTTCAAAACCGCGGGGATACCGCCCGCATGGTCGAGGTCCTCAAGGTAATGTTCTCCGCCGGGCAGCATATTGGCTATGTGAGGAGTTGTTCTGCTCAGTTCGTCAAAGACCTCTAACGGAAGATTGATATCCGCCTCATGGGCCATTGCAGGGATATGTAAAACGGTATTTGTAGAACCTCCCAGGGCGAGGTCAACCCTGATGGCGTTTTCAAACGCTTTTTGGGTCAATATTTTTCTCGGAGTTATATTTTTCTTGACGAGTTCCACCACCCTGCTTCCGCTCTCAAAGGCGATCCTCCTCTTGTTCGCAGAAATAGCCAGTTCCGTGGCACATTTGGGCAGGCTCATGCCAAGTGCCTCGGTGACGCACGCCATAGTATTTGCCGTATACATGCCCTGACAAGAACCTGCGCCTGGGCATGCGCACATCTCAAGGGCCTGAAGTTCCTCGTCCTGAATCAAGCCCTTTTTGTATTTCCCCACCGCCTCGAAGGTATCATTCACTAGGGAAAGCCGCTTCCCTTTTAGATAGCCAGAATGCATCGGTCCCGCAGTGACAACAATCGATGGGATATTAATGCGTGCTGCACCCATGATCATTCCCGGCGTTATCTTGTCACAGTTCGTAAGAAGGACCAGCCCATCGAGCTGATGGGCTTGGGCCACAGTCTCCACGATATCTGCGATAAGCTCCCGCGAAGGCAGTGAATAGTGCATACCGGAATGACCCATGGCTATCCCATCGCAGATACCAGGAACTCCAAAAAAGAAGGGATAGCCGCCGCCGGTATGAACTCCCTTTTCGATAAATCGCTCAAGGTCCCTCATGCCGATATGACCGGGAATGATATCCGTAAAACTCGTCGCAATGCCGATGAACGGTTTATGCATCTCGCTTCTGGGGATACCGGTGGCGTATAACAGTGCCCTGTGCGGAACCCGCTCCAGACCTACCTTTATCAATTTGCTCCTCACGGCAATACTCCCCCCTTTTTCTTAAAATATGAAAATGAAGAATGAAGGATGAAAAAAGCGCCTCATCGCTTCATCCCGGTTTTTCTGCCTTCTTAATTCGAGTGGCTCTTTTTATATTCCCGAATCAGCTCTGCCATCCGGTCTTTTTTACTCAGTTTCAGTTTCTGAATCTTTTTTCTCTCCATCTCTTCGTCTGCGTTGAGATAGACCTTCTTGTCCATCTCGGCAAGGACCTGCTTAAGATTCTTGTGCTCCTCATCCAATTTCTTATACTCGGTGCTCTCCTTCCTGAGAAGTTCCATGATTTCCTCGTCCTTCACTGTCTCCTCCTTTCTTGCTCAAAGGGAAGCCGTTCCCTGTGAGCACCGTAAGATGATTGTTTTGTCTAAGACTTCATTCGATTGAGTTCCCCTTTTAACTATCAACCATCCCTTTCATTCCTTCGAGGCGCTTCATTATCAGATCATTCAGCGCCTTAATAAGGAGCGGATGTGTGTTCAGGGATTCGACCCTTTCAAGCCTCATCCCAAGTTCATGAGCCCGCTTTTTATATAATATATCAATCTCATAAAGGGTTTCTATATGATCCGAGACAAAACTGATCGGCACAACCAGGAGATTTCTTACCCTCTTCTGGGAAAGCTCCAGTATTTTTTCTTCTGTGGTCGGGCTGAGCCATTTTACCGGTCCGGTCTTGCTCTGATAGGAGAGGTGCCAGGGAACATCTACTCTCGACACGACCTCCTTAATGGTTTCTTTGATATGTTCGACATAAGGGTCTCCCGATTCAATGATGCTGATAGGCAGGCTGTGTGCGCTGAAGAGGATATCGACATTACCCTGGGGAAAAGCTTCCAAGCCCTTCGTGATGGAATCAACGAGTGCTTCGATATACAGGGGATGATTAAACCATGAAGAGATGGTCGAGGACTCAAGAGGGTATTGCCGGAGCGCATCGGTAAATCTCGACAGAGCGGATCCTGATGTTGCGATGCAGTAGTGTGGATAAAGACTTACGGCAAGGGCGGCCTTGATGCCATCACGATACATTCCTGCAACCGTATCCTCTATGAACGGTCGCCAGTAGGTCATGCCCACGTAGACCATGAAATGAGGCGACGCGTGCTGTGCGCTGGATGCTGAGTTGAGGGAATTCTGAAGGGCAGATGCCTGAGCCAGAGTGATATCAAGGAGCGGTGATTTTCCGCCGATAAGACGGTACATTTTCTTGGCCTTTCCGCTGCGAAGACCCGATATCATCCACGCCAAAGGCTTCTGGAGAAAAGGGGGGCCAAGTTTAATAATTTCCCTGTCAGAGAAGAGATTATAGAGAAAGGGCCTCACTGCCTCAAGGCTATCAGGCCCGCCAAGGTTAAGAAGTATTACACCGATAGTCTTTATATTTTTTATCCCTTTCCCCTTGCAGGAAAAGACCCTGAAGGTCCTTAAATCAGTTAGCCTTTATGCACCTCGTAAATCTCGCCGAATTCTGATGCCATCTCTTTAAATACCGCCAGTATGTCGGGATCAAAGTGTCCGGGCATTGTCCTTTCGTCGCCCTCAGTAATTATCCGGACTGCCGTATCGTGAGAGAGTTCCGACTTATAAGGTCTTTTCGACCGCAATGAGTCGTACTGGTCAACGATCGTTACAATCCTGCCCTCTATCGGAATATCTTTACCGGTCAACCTCATAGGGTATCCAGAAGCCTTTTCGCTGATTCCGAACCAGTCC
>DMNE01000030.1 GCA_003453735.1 Nitrospiraceae bacterium
TGTCGTCCATATGTATAATTGTATATTATAATGCACCTTTATTCAACTTACAGCTAGCTCCCTTGCACGGCGAATACTCAGCAACAGGGATACACGGGGAGCAAGGCCCTTTCACATAGTAGATTTCAGAGATAAGGTCCTGTTCGCTCTTTAATCGTGCCCTTGGATCAGCAGGACCCCAGAATGAAACATTTTTCTTGCCAGGCAGTCTTGCATAATGAAGCAGTACCGAATCTATACCCCAAATCTCTTGAGACGAATTTATGCTTGAGATGGACTCCATAAGCGACAGACGTCCGCACATGTTCAGGTATGTGGCATCCGGGAAATGGCCTTCAATAATGTGAGCAACTTCTCTGCCTTCTTGCTGTCATTTGCGCTCCCAAGGAAGACGAATTCTGCGTTATGAGGGTCCACGAAAAACATCGAGCCACTGCTGCGGCGTGAGCATTCTCTCCGTGCCCATCTGCGAGCATGCTCGCCCGATCTCGTTTTACTCGGCAACGAGATCTTGCTGAATCTCTGTTCCCATACACCATAGCCTCATTCGACTATTCTGGTATCACGTTTTTTCTTAGTATACAACAAGTATGGGGAGAGATGAGAAGAGGAACTCATGAAGAGAGCCTTTAGAGAAATCGGGGATTGATTGATGGTAGGGGTTTTATGGGGATAGGAGAAAAAAAGGATTTGCCCCGAGAGCTTCGCATAAAATATCGGTTTTGCATTTTTCCTTATGCCTATCGGCTCATAAGCATTGACAAGATCCTACTAAGAATATATTATATGATTATTATGATAAGAGGAGTTGAGAAAAGATGCCATCTGCGGTAAGGGATTATTACGAAACACTCGGAGTGGATAAAGGGGCAGCCCCGGATGAGATTAAGAAAGCATACCGGAAGCTTGCGCGCAAGTATCATCCCGATCTGAACCCGGGTGACAAAACAGCAGAGCAGAAGTTCAAGGAGATCAACGAGGCATATGGTGTTGTCGGGGATCAAAAGAAGCGAGAGGAATACGACCGGTTCGGCAAAACACCTTTTGAGGCCGGCGGTCCATGGTATGAGAACAGTAAGGCACCTCAGTATGAAGACATATTCGAATTCGGGATGGGAGATATCTTTGGGGATATTTTTGGAAAAACAGCCCATCCTGGATCGTCACACAACAAGGGAAGCGATATTCTCATGAGACTTACGATCTCGCTTGAGGAAGCATTCTCTGGCACTCAGAAAACGGTCACCATAAACAGAGAAATTGGTTGCCAGTCATGCCAGGGCAGCGGAGCCGAGGCATACGAAACCTGTCAGAAGTGCAAAGGGAGCGGTAAGATACAGACCTCAAAGGGTTTTTTCAGAATGCAGCAGCCGTGCCCCGAATGCGGTGGCAGCGGGAAAAAGATAACAAGGGTATGTAGAGCATGCAGCGGCAGAGGAAAGACAATCTCCGCAGAGACAGTAAGGGTGAAGATCCCCGCCGGAGTCGATAACGGATCAAAGGTCAAGCTCAAGGGAAGAGGCAATACAGGTGCAGGTGGCGGTCCCAGCGGTGACCTCTTCATCGAAATCAGTGTCACCCCTCATCCCGCATTCAAGAGGGAAAACGACGACCTCTTTGTGGAGGTTCCTCTGACTTTTGGTGAGGCGGCCCTCGGAGCACGGATAGAAGTGCCCACCTTGGACGGCAGCGCAATGATGACCGTACCTGCCGGCACGCAAGGTGGTCAGAGGTTTAAACTGAGCGGCAAGGGTTTTCCGTCACCGAAGACCGGGTCGAGGGGCAATCAGTATGTGAGTATTAAGATAGCAGTCCCCAAGGATGTCCCGGGCAGGGCAAAAGAAGCGATAAGAGAAATTGAGACGTTATACAGGGAAAATCCACGGAAAGGGTTATTCAGCGCATGAAGGCAAGGGAGGACAGGAAACAGCCACTGTTCATGATCAGTGTAGTATCGCGGATGTTGAGCGTTCATCCCCAGACCCTGCGGTTGTACGAACGGGAAGGGTTGGTCACTCCCCATAGGACAAAAAGGACCCGGCTGTATTCCCAGGAGGATATTGAAAGGTTATCAATGATTCTTCGTCTCACCAGAGAGCTCGGCGTCAATAGGGCGGGGGTCGAAATCATCCTCAGGATGAGGAACCGGCTTGAGACCCTCCAGCATGAGATGGACGAGATGATGAAGTTTTTGGAGAAGGATCTGAGGGATGACTTTGAGAATAGACTGAGGAAACTATTCTTTGAAGATTAGGAGAGATTATTATGAGAATGGATAAATTAACCGTCAGAAGTCAGGAGGCTTGGGAGGAAGCGCAGAGGCTTGCCGAAAAAAAGGGCAATCAAGAACTCCAGCCCGAGCATCTCCTCTGGGCGCTGCTCTCCGACGATGAGGGCATTGCGGTTCAGTTACTGAAGAGACTTGGGGTTGAAACCAAAACGCTGCGGGCGGACATCGAGAAGGAGATCGACAAATTGCCTAAGGTCATGGGAGCAACCCCGCTGGGCCAGACCTATATATCTCCACGACTCAAGGAGGTACTGGAGAAGGCGTTCAAGCAAGCGGAACACCTCACAGACGATTACGTAAGCGTTGAGCATCTTCTTGTTGCTCTCCTTTTTGTAGGGGGCCCGTGTACCGAGCTCCTCGGGAGATACGGCGTTACCGCCGATAAGGCTATGGCGGCCCTCCGGGAAGTGCGGGGATCCCAGCGGGTGACCGATCCGAATCCTGAAGATAAATACCAGGCGCTCGCCAGATACAGCAGAGATCTCACGGCCCTCGCAAAAAAAGGAAAGCTTGATCCTGTCATAGGCAGGGACGACGAGATACGGAGAGTCATTCAGGTGCTATCGAGAAGGACAAAGAATAATCCCGTGCTCATCGGAGAGCCCGGTGTAGGCAAAACCGCAATTGTAGAAGGGCTTGCTCAGAGGATTGTTGCAGGGGATGTCCCGGAGACCTTAAAGGAAAAACGGGTTGTCGCCCTCGATATGGGTTCTCTTGTTGCGGGCTCGAAATATCGGGGCGAATTCGAAGAGCGCTTAAAGGCCGTGCTCAAAGAGATTGAGCAGGCTGAAGGCAAGGTAATTCTCTTCATCGATGAACTCCATACCGTTGTCGGAGCGGGCGCGGCAGAGGGTGCGATAGATGCCTCGAATATGCTTAAGCCGGCATTGGCAAGGGGCGATCTGCGATGCGTGGGGGCAACAACGCTCGATGAGTACAGGAAGTATATCGAAAAGGACCCTGCCCTGGAGAGGCGGTTCCAGCCGGTCTTCATAAAAGAGCCGTCAGTTGAGGACACCATTTCCATCCTCCGGGGGCTCAAGGAGCGGTATGAGGTCCACCACGGAGTGAAGATAAAGGATGCTGCATTGATAGCGGCCGCAGTTTTATCCAACCGTTACATAACCGACAGGTTTCTCCCGGACAAAGCCATAGACCTGATCGACGAATCTGCCTCAAAGATCAGAATGGAGATAGACTCTATGCCGGTGGAACTGGACGAGATAGAGAGGAAATTGAGGCAGCACGAGATAGAGAAGCAGGCATTGCTGAAAGACGGTTCAAAGGATGCCAGAGAAAAGCTCGAGAAGATTCTCAAGGAGGTGGCCGAACTGCAGGAGCGACGGGACGAACTCAGAGCCCAATGGCTCAGCGAGAAAAAGATTATCGCACAGATACGGCAGATAAAGGAACAGATCGAGGCTACCAAGATAGATTCTGAGAAGGCAGAGCGTGAGGGCGATCTTTCGAGGGCCGCTGAATTGCGATACGGGAAGTTGCTCGAACTACAGAAATCCCTTGAAGAGGAAAACAGAAAGCTCTCTGATGCCCAGTCCAGGAGGAAGATGCTGAGGGAAGAAGTGGACGAAGAGGACATCGCAGAGGTGGTCTCTAAATGGACCGGCATACCGGTATCGAGGATGCTCGAAGGTGAAGTGCAGAAACTCCTTCACATGGAGGATAGGTTGAGGCAGCGCGTGGTGGGCCAGGATGACGCTATTGTCGCAGTGTCAAACGCGGTGAGGCGCGCGAGGGCAGGGATACAGGATATCAACAGGCCTATCGGTTCCTTTATATTCCTCGGGCCTACAGGCGTCGGGAAGACCGAACTTGCAAAGGCGCTAGCAGAGTTTTTGTTCGACGACGAAAATGCAATGCAGCGGATAGATATGTCCGAGTACCAGGAAAGACACACTGTCTCGAGGCTCATCGGCGCCCCCCCTGGTTATGTCGGTTACGAGGAGGGCGGTCAGCTGACAGAGGCGGTAAGGAGAAGACCCTACTCGGTGATCCTTTTTGATGAAATCGAAAAAGCACATCCCGAGGTCTTTAACCTCCTCTTGCAGGTCCTTGACGACGGAAGGCTCACCGACGGCCACGGAAGGACAGTTGATTTCAGGAATACTGTGATCATCATGACATCCAATATCGGGAGTTCACACATTCAGGAACTCCTTTCTGAGCGAGCAAAACAGCCTATGGCTTACTGGGGCAAGGGCAACGACGAAGACCTGAAAGACAAGATCATGGATGACCTCAAGGCGTTCTTCAAGCCGGAGTTCCTGAACAGGGTCGATGAAATCATCATCTTTAACCCCCTTTCAAGAAATCTCCTGAAACGGATCGTCGACATCCAAGTCGAGAGGATGAAAAAATACCTGCGCGAAAAGGGGATCGATCTCGTACTTACAGATGCGGCAAAGGAACACTTTGCAGAGATAGGCTATGACCCTATATACGGCGCACGGCCCCTGAAACGAATATTACAGAAGGAGATCCTGAACCCCCTTGCCGTAAAACTCCTCGATGGGACATTTAAGGAAGGAGATACGGTCGAGGTCGATTTTGCAGGTAACACGCTTTCCTTCAGGGCGCTTATCGAAGCCGAGGTGGTCCCATAAAAAATCTGCGGCCCCTTCCAGCACCAGGAGACTTTCTCTCTCAAAGGAAATGAGGAACAGAAGTCCCCTTGTATTTTAGTCATTGTTGTGCTAAGGTAACGTCGGAATTTCGGGCCACGAAGGCGATTTGGGGACAGAAGTCTTATAAAAAGCCTTTGTGGCTTTTTATTTTGTAGCGGGAGAGGAGATTCCGCGACGAGGTTGTAAATGCATATACCTGATGGTTATTTAAGCCCGCAGACATATGTGCCTCTCTATGGGGTATCAGTTGTTTTCTGGTCGGTAGCCCTAAAGAAATTAAAGAAGGAGCTTTCAACCAAGCAGGTTCCCTATCTTGCGATGGCAGCGGCCTTCTCTTTCCTCATCATGATGTTCAATATTCCCGTTCCCGGCGGCACAACAGGTCATGCTGTTGGAGCGGGGATTATCGCTATTCTGCTGGGTCCGTGGACAGCAGTCATAGCGGTGTCTGTAGTTTTGATCATTCAGGCGATAGTATTTGGTGATGGGGGAATAACCGCTCTCGGCGCAAACTGCTTCAACATGGCGGTAGTGATGCCCTTTGTTTCTTATTGGGTATTCAAGCTGGTCAGCCGAAATTCAAAGAATGCATCACGGTTATCCCTTGCCGCCTTTCTTTCGGGATACCTCGGTCTTTCCTTCTCCGCAGTGCTCGCTGGAATTGAATTCGGCATCCAACCTGCCATCGCACACGGCCCGAATGGAAGACCGCTCTATGCCCCTTATCCTCTATCAGTGGCTGTCCCTGCTCTGGCGCTGGAACATCTGCTTTTATTCAGCATCGTCGAAGGGGTTATCACGGTTGTGTTGTTGAAGTATTTCCTTAGACATGAGTCTGATTTGGTCTATGCCTTATCGGCAAAAAGAGCATGAGATGACGAAGTCACAGAAAAAACTCTGGACAGGGCTTATCATAATGGCGTTGCTGTCCCCTATTGGCATTCTTATGCCGCAAATGTTCAAGGCCGGGAATGCCTGGGGGGAATGGGGAACAGACACACTGGCAAAACTCCTCGGTTACGTCCCCGTGGGCTTGAAGCGATACGTCAAGTTATGGAAGGCCCCTATTGCAGATTACAACCTTGGAGGACAAGATGCCACTCTCAGCCTTCAGATAGTGTCATATATCATTTCCGGTTTCTTAGGCATCCTTGCGGTAGGACTTGTCGTATACGTGATTTCGAAGTTCCTGGCAAAACATGAAAAGTGAACTACCTTCTTTTTTCCTGAATAAGCCGCCCCGGCGTTCAGTGGACAGCGCTGGCGCGGTTTTGAGAACCTCATTCCTTGATAAAGGTATCCATCATCTCGCTGGACTGATCAAGACCACTTATAGTCAGTGGGAGACGGCGAATAAGAACGGGTTTTTCCAGAAACTGGATGCTCGGGTGAAGGTGGTCTTTTTGCTGTTCTTTGTCATTATCGTCAGCTTAAAAAGAGCTATCTTGCCCGAGGCCATCATAGGAGGTTTTACGTTCACCCTCGTTGCCCTGTCGCGGCTGAATCTCCTGTCCTTTTACCGGAGAGTGATCTTCTTCAGCTTTCTTTTCGGCTTCCTGATAGCCTTACCTTCCTCCCTGAATATCGTTACCCGGGGAGAGATTGTCATCCCGCTTTTCCATCTCTCGCAACCCTATGACTTCTGGATTTACCATGTCCCTGAAAGCGTTGGGATTACGAGAACCGGAATTCATGCCGTGGCCCTCCTTACGCTAAGGGTAGCAAACTCTCTTTCCCTCTCATTCCTTGTTGTATACACTACCCCCTTTGCAGAGATCATAAGGGCTCTGAAGAGCTTAAAAGTTCCCGATCCATTATTGATGATAATAACCCTCTCCTACAAATACATTTTTATCTTTGCGAAAACTCTTGAAGATATCCATCTCGCAACAAAGAGCAAAGTAGTTGAAGTGAGCGATGCCCAGGCAAGAAAATGGGTTGCAGGAAGAATTGCGTTCCTGTTCAGGAAAACCCGGATCAGATGTGAGGAGGTCTTTAACGCCATGTTGGCAAGAGGATTCACTGGTGAAATTAGTCTTTTTGCCCAGAGGAAAATGAGAAAACGGGATTTAGTCATTGGCTCTTTTTTATTAGTCATTGGCTCTTTATTGTTAGCTTCGTGAGGTAATCAATGAAAGACATTATTTCGGTCGAGTCACTAACTTACAGCTACTACAATAGAATCCCGGCATTGATAGATGTCAGCCTGAGCATTAAAGAAGGCGAGAAAGTCGCCGTCATTGGCGCGAACGGCAGCGGGAAGTCCACTCTTTTGCAAATAATGGGTGGTTTGAAACATCCCTCTGCCGGAATAGTCTTTTTCAGAGGGCATAAAGTCTCGGAAGAATCGTTAAGGGATAAAAGATTTCTGCGGTTTTTCAGGGAAGGGGTCGGTTATATCTTTCAGGATTCAGATGTTCAGCTATTCTGCCCCACGGTGCTGGATGAATTGCTCTTCGGGCCTATGCAGCTGGGCATTCAAGAGAGCGAGTCGTTGGAAAGGGCATTCCATGTGATGAAGATGCTAAACTTAGAAAATTTGAAAGAGAGGCCGTCGTATATGCTTTCAGGCGGGGAAAAAAAGAGAGTCGCCATTGGTTCGGTCTTGACCATGAATCCTCAGGTCTTACTCCTTGACGAGCCGACGAACGGTCTTGACCCCAGGACGCAATGCTTTCTTACCGAGCTGATCCTTGACCTGAATGAGGCGGGAAAAACCATCGTCATCAGCACCCATGACCTTTCCCTCATCGATGAGTTCCAACCAATAGTAGCAGTCCTTTCCGAAGAGCATCGCATCGAAAAGACAGGAACAGCAGAAGCGATTCTCAAGGACGAAGACCTGTTGCTCAGGGTAAACCTAATCCATGAGCATATGCATTACCATGGACGGACAGCCCATAGTCATAGGCATTCTCATTATATGTACCATAAGCATGGGACACAGCAAAAGGAGCAGCCATGAACGAACTCGAAAAATTAAAAAAATTGCTCCATCACTGGAGTGAGCACAACGAAGAACATGCAGAGACATATCGGGACTGGGCGAAGAAGACACATGCCCTCGGCCATATTGATCTCTCTGAGATCCTTGAAACACTGTACCGTGAGACGAAAAAACTAACGGGGCTCCTCGAGGAGGCCCAAAAGAAGATCGGGTAGCCAGAAGGATTACTGAAAGGAGTTGCAATAAGTGTTGAAACGTTATACTATTTTCACAATGAAGTGATAGAGACCACATGAGGTTGCCAGCTTGATAGGCAAATCAGCTCAAACATGTCAGAGATGGCACGGGGGAAAGATACTCAAGGCATAGAGGCCGAAGGCGAACAGGCGGGGATTATTGTTGCTCGTAGAACTTTCTCGGGCATCTAATCTTCCTATGAAGCCCAGGATGATAATAAAAGAGCTAGAGGCCGTTTAAAAAATCTATCAGCAAAGCGACAATGGAACTCTATGAAGAGATCATAAGGCTCAAGCGAGCGGGCAAGTCTTCTGCCGTTGCGACCATTGTGCAGTGTCTTGGCTCATCGCCCCAGAAGGCGGGTGCAAAGATGCTCATTAGAGAGGACGGTTCCATTATGGGAACCCTTGGCGGTGGGTGTATGGAGGCGGAGGTGATTCAGGCATCTCTCATGGCCATCAAAGATGCTTCACCATTAACCTTTCCTTTCGAGCTTACAGAAAAACATGGTGGGCTCGTCTGCGGCGGAAAGGTTCTGGTGTATATCGAGCCGGTAATTCCTGACCCCTGTCTGATTATCCTCGGAGCTGGTCATGTAGGCAGAGCATTATCAAAAGTTGCCAAATTCTCAGGATTCAGAGTCACGGTGATCGACGACAGGGCCGAATATGCCGACCGCACGCATCTGCCCGATGCAGATGATGTCCTGGTAAATAATTTTGATGGTATCTTCGATAAGCTTTCCGTAGAAAAAAACACCTCTATCGTCATCGCAACACGCGGACACGACCACGACCTTGAGGCCGTGATCGCAGCCTTAAAGACAGACGTCCGGTATATTGGACTCGTCGGAAGCAAACGGAAAAGGGCCGTTCTCTTTCATGCCCTGAGGGCCAAAGGATTCTCTGAAGACGATACAAGGAGAGTTATCATTCCTGTTGGTCTCCCCATAGGCTCTGTCTCGCCGGAGGAGATCGCAGTCAGCATCATGGCGCAAATCATACAGCACAGGAGGGCAAATGCCCCTTCGGATCTCGTCGATTCTTCTTGCAGCGGGCTCATCGAAGAGGATGGGACGGGTAAAGCAACTCCTTCCGTTAGGTGATAAGCCGGTAATCAGGCATTGCCTCGATACTCTCCTCTGTTCAGGAATTATCGATATCATCGTCGTCCTCGGACCTCATGGTCCGCAGATCGCGGACGCTATCCGCGGACTGCCCGTAACGATCAGGCAGAACGAATACCCTGATAGCGAGATGGCAGAATCGGTGAGGATAGGGCTAAAGGCAATTGATCCTTCATCATCGGGGGTTTTGATTTGTCTCTCAGACCATCCCCTCGTATCCGTCGAGACCGTGAAAAGCCTCATTTCAGGGCATGCTGCAGACCCGGATAAGATCATTGTCCCTCTCTATAGCGGCAGGAGAGGACATCCAACCCTTTTCTCGAGGCGCATTCTGGAGGAGATATATAGCGGCCTCACTTTAAGGGACATTCTCAAGAAAGACTCGGATAGAGTAAAATGTATCCAGGTTACCGATGAAGGTGTCATCCTTGATATGGATACGGCCGAAGATTACAAAAAGATAAATGAAAGCCTTAAGAATCAAAGAACTGATAAGTGAACTTCAGGATCTCTACCTCCTGTCCTTTCATGGCCTTCTCGGTCTGCTCAGAAAGCCGTTCTATCTCAACGACATACTCGAACAGATGGACTATGCCGGAGCAGGCTCCTTTATCATTGTTGTTCTCGTATCCCTTTTCATCGGCATGGCTCTCTCGCTTCAGCTCGCGGCCGAACTTTCGATACTAGGACTGAAGATGTACACAGGAAAGGTCGTCGGCATATCCATCATTCGGGAAATAGGCCCTGTGGCTGCAGCTTTAGTCTTTACGGGCAGGGTCGGTTCAGGAATTGCATCGGAATTGGGGTCCATGGTATTGGGACATCAGGTGGATACCCTTAGGGTCTTTGGTATAGATCCCATAAAAAAACTCGTTACCCCCCGGATCCTAAGTTCTCTCGTTATGCTGCCCGCCCTGACGACGATTGGCGATGCAGCCGCTCTTTTCGGCGGTTATTACATAGCAGTTTTTATGAGTCATCAAAGTGGTCATGTCTACTGGAGTTCGGTCCGCGAAGTCTTAATCTTTGAGAACGTTTTCTCAGGCTGTGTTAAGCCCTTTCTCTTCGGTTATCTCATAGCGAGCATAAGCTGTTACATGGGGCTTTCCACAAAGGGCGGTGCCATGGGACTTAGAAGTTCAACGACAAGAGCCGTGGTGGCGTCGATCATCATGATCATCATCTCTGATTTCGTCCTGACGAGGATATTGCTTTACGTCTTGGGGTTCTCCGTATGATAGTATTTGATAATGTCTCGTTCTCCTATGGAGCCCGTCAGATCCTCAGAAATATAGCCTTCTCCATCAGTGCCGATGAGCGGGTGGCGATCCTCGGCGGAAGCGGAGAAGGAAAAACGACGATCCTTAAGCTCATAATGGGACTGCTAAGGCCCGATTCCGGAAGAATCATCATTGCCGGGGAGGACATAACCAATAAGGCTGAAGACGAGCTCAGAGAGGTAAGAATGAAATTCAGCATCGTCTTCCAGGAAGGCGCCCTTTTTGACTCTNNGAAGAAGAGATAGACCAGCGAGTGAGGGCATTACTGAGAACCGTGGGCATAGAGCAAGCGATCGAATTCATGCCTGAGGAGTTGAGCGGCGGGATGCATAGGAGGGTTGCCATTGCGCGGTCGCTTGCAGCCTGTGACCCCACCATGTTTCTTTACGATGAACCAACAAGCGGCCTTGATCCGGTGAACGCAGACACCATTTGCAGACTGATTCTCGATCTATCCAAGGATGGAAAAGGCTTCATCATTGTTACCCACAAGGTCTTTGATGCGATAAAAGTGGCGAATAGATTCATGTTCTTGCATGATGGCATGCTGGGCTTCGATGGAGACAAAAAGCAATTGTTGCATACGACTCTTCCTGAGATCCAGGTGTTCATAAGCGAGTTACAGTATAAAGAGGAGAGAAAAAATGTTTGATCAAAAAAAACAGCTTTTCTGGTCGAAGCTCAAGGTAGGCATGGTTATAACCCTCGCGCTTCTCATATTGTTTTTGACCGTATTTTTTGCCGGTGGACTCCAAAACGTCTTTTCGCCCACCTTTGTTTTAAGGGCATTGATACAGGACGTCAAAGGGTTGAGGAAGGGGGCCCCTGTATGGCTCTCAGGGGTAGAAGTCGGTTCAGTGAAAAAGATAGACCTCTATCCGGCATCTGGGACGATAGTGACCTTCACCGTAGAAAAAGATTATCTACCGTTTATCAAGAAAGATGCCCATGCGAGTATCCTTACCATGGGTCTCCTCGGTGATAAGTACTTAGAGCTGAGCACGGGCTCTCCTAAGGCAGGACCGATCAAGCCCGGCGACATGATCACAGGAGCAGCACAGGTCGAGTTTAAGGAGGTGATGGCGACAAGCGAAGCATCCATCGAGAGGTTAAACGACTTCATAAAGAAACTGGATCACCTTGTTACCAAAATCGACAGAGGCGAGGGGACCATCGCTAAATTCATTTCAGACCCTTCTCTTTATGACAACCTCAAGGAGACCAGTCTCGCCTTATCTCTTGCGGCGAAAGATTTAAGAAACGCCAAGGGAACCATGAGGCTGCTTGTAGATGACCCTTCTCTTTACAATAAAATGTTGGCTGCAACTTCGTCAGTAGAAGAATTCGGCAGAAGACTCAGAGAAAGCTCGGGCACACTCGGAAAGCTGATTGACGACCCTTCCCTGTATAACAGGATGCTCGGTGCATCCTCCTCCTTGGAAGAATTCAGCAAGAAACTCAGTGGCGGCTCAGGCACACTGAAGAGACTTGCCGAAGACCCGGCGCTTTATGAAAACCTCAATAAGGCATCCGCGCAACTTTCTTCCGTTTTAGAAAGCATTGATAACGGTGAAGGAGTTGCGGGCACCCTGGTCAAAGACAAGGAACTTGCCGAAGAATTAAAGCAAGTCGTAACGGAGCTCAAGGAATTGACCAAGGATGTCAAAGAACATCCGAACAAGTATTTCAAATTCAGCCTCTTCTAATTCTTAGCGGGAATCGTGCCTGTTCTGCGCAAAAGAACCCGAGGAATCAAGATGAAGAAGTCAGCATGAATTTCTTTTTGTCTGTCTTTTTTTTACTGTATGGGGGACTACATCTCTATGCGTTCATGAAGGCAAAGTCTGCCCTCGGTTTCGGTTTCCGGACTGGCATCTGTCTCTGCCTCTTCATGACAGTGACGACCCTCGCCCCGGTAATCGTACGTCTTTTAGAAAAAGCGGGATATGATCTCTTGGCTCGCATTGATTCGTTCTTGGGCTATTCCTGGGTGGGAGTCCTGTTTCTCTTCTGCTCCTTTTCACTCGTCATTGATTTCTATCGCCTCATGTTTTTTCTAGGGCGTTTGCTTCTTAGAACTGATTTGTCTCCGCTGAAATTGTCGAATCACTATGCCTTTTTTATCCCTCTCCTTTTGGCTCTATCTGTAGCCATTTATGGATACTTCGAGGCCAGGGATATCAGGACAGAAAAACTGACTATTAAGACCCCCAAGGTTCCAGAAGCTGCGGGAAGATTAAGGATCGTACAGATCTCCGATGTTCACCTGGGACTTATTGTGAGGCACGACAGATTGGAGAGGATACTGAAGGAAGTGAGAAGGGCGGATCCTGATATTTTGGTATCGACAGGAGACCTTGTGGATGGACAGATCAACGCTCTGACCGGACTCGCGGAGTCATTGCGAGAAATCAACCCGCGGTACGGCAAGTTTGCCGTAACAGGAAATCATGAATTTTACGCTGGACTTGATCAGGCTCTTGTTTTCACAAGAAAGGCCGGGTTCACGGTTCTCAGTGATGAAGGATTGACCATTGCGGGGGTAATCAATATTGCCGGAGTCGATGACCCCGCGGAAAAATACTTCGGCATCTCCAGAAGGGCCACGGAAGAGGAAGTGCTCTCGGGACTTCCCCGTGAGAAGTTTACCCTGTTGCTTAAGCATAGGCCACTGCTCGACAAAGAGGCTCTCGGTCTCTTCGATTTCCAGCTTTCAGGGCATGTCCACAAAGGCCAGATCTTTCCCTTCAGCATCGCGACATGGCTTTATTATCCCATCGATTCAGGCATCCGAAAACTTCCTGGGAATGCCTATCTCTATGTCAGCAGAGGATCGGGCACATGGGGCCCACCTATCCGTTTTCTTGCGCCGCCAGAGGTGACCGTTATTGATTTGATGCATCAAGACAGCGGCGTTGAGGACTCGCGAGGAAGGTAACCAAGGCATCCCTTGTCCACAGGGGATGCCCTGAATTCTCCGCTGGGCAGGATATCACATGGCCATTTTGTTTATAATAGAATGTTAGCCATCTAACGAATCTTGAGCATTGAGTTTATCAATAGGGAGGTCAGCATGAGAAAGTTGATAGTGGTCTCTGGGCTGTTGCTGATATTCGCCGCCGGTTGCGCCAAAGAAGCCATAACCGTTGACAACGAGGGAATCTCTAAAGAGCTCTTCGACCAGGCACTAAAAGAGCGAATTCAGGCACATAAGGCAATGAACCTTACCGTTGACGAGAAGGCCCTCAGAAAAAGTGTTACCGACGAACTTATTGCGGAGGCTCTCCTCCTCGAAGAGGCAAAGGCTAGGAAGATTTCTTATAGTGAGGATGAATTACAGAAGGCAATTGCCGGAATAAAGGGAAATAAGAGCGAAAAGGATTTTAAGGATGCTTTAGTAAAATCAGGCATGTCCTATGACCTGTTTGTAAAAAGGGTGAAAAACAGACTGCTGGTCTCAAAATTGATAAGCGCTGAGGTCAAGGATGATTCCATAACCGAAACTGAGATGCGGGCATTTTATAGGAGCAGCCCGGTACCACTGCTGAAGCCCGAGAAGGATTTTGTCAGGATAATAGAATTCTTTGATGAGGCAACTGCTAAAGAGACGCAGGAGAAATTAAATAAGGGCGGGGATTTTGACCTGGTGGCAGATGAGCTGGAAAAATCAGGGAAGGCTTCTGCAACTGCTTATGGATGGCTAGAACCGGAGAGCCTTTCAAAGGAAATGTCTGATGCTATGAGGATAGCCAAACTGAACACGGTTTACGGTCCTCTCAAGGGAAAAGATGGGTCATCATACTATATGTTCAGGATCAAGGAACGGCAGGGTTCGGAGGTCCTCTCTTTTGAAGAGGCAGAGCCTCAGATCAAGAACATCCTCCTCAACCAGAAGAGACAGTTTGTTGCAGCGCAGATTATCGCAAACAGGAAAAAGAGTGCAAAGATAAAGATCAACGAATCATAACAAATCTAGCGCGCAGGGCCCTCACCATGAGGGTCCTTTTTCATTACTCGCACGCGGGGTCGCGCCGGCTCAAAGAATCAGCCGATGCAAACGCCCTCCCTCTACATCCTCCGAGGCATTTGCTGACTTGATCGCAAGCGGCGCATTCTGCAGGCGGATTGAGGAGAGAGCGTCTCAAGTCCTTTTTCTTAGCCGACAGAACTATGGTGTCGAGCGTTGTTTCCTGCAAGTCGCCTAGCTCTATAGACATTGCGGGGCAGGGATAGACTCTGTATTCAGAGTCTATATAGAGCATACTGTTAGCTGCCTGGCAGCCTCCTTCGTGATAATCAGTGTCTGGATAAAAAACCTTCCACAAGAAGGGGTCATGTATGGTAACCCGAAGCATCCGAAAGTCTATGATGCCTAATTTGAGTGCAAGTTCCTCTCTCTCCTTTGTCTTGATATAAAACAACTCCCTTTTTGCTGCGAGTCTCTGAATCGGAAATACGAGATCGCGCATTCCGTTTTTCAGACAGAAGGAAACGACCTGAGGAATCTCGTGGTAATTATCCCTGCCAACTTCGAAGGAGATGCCGAAGGGCAGACCCGTTGTCCCTATTCCCCGCGCCTTCTCAGGCAAAGACGACACCTGACTGAACGAGAATGCCTCGGCAAGGAGAGTTTTAAGCTTCACACCCAGCAACAGACCTGGGAGAGTTTGGGTCAGCGCTGAGCCGGAAACAGTGAGAGACAGCCCGATATTGTTGCCTTTTAGTTTTTCGAGCACATCCCTGCAGCCCTGGCTTACTGCCGGAGCAGTGTCCCGAAGGCTGAGAAAGAGAACCTTCATCTCAATAAGCTCATCGCAGATTTTCCGGCAGCGGATAGGATCGGACGGGTTCTCCGGCAGGTCCCAGTAAATCCTTACCGGCCACGTAAGTTCTTTAAGATTCATGCACCCAGCAGTGGGGATCCGGATTGTTGAAATCGCCAGTAAGGGCCAAGGCCCGTGCACTGCAGCCGCCGAGGCAGTCCTCATAGCTTTTGCATGACGAACACTTGCCCGTTGGCATCTTGTGCCTCATTTTGTCAAGGACTGGAGAGGTAATCCAGACATCCTTCATATCGTCAGTCACAATATTGCCGATCACGATCGGGATAAAACCGCAGGGGGTAATATCGCCATTGGATTTTATATTAAGTGAAAGTTTGCCGCACACGCTGCCCTTTACGAGCGAATCTGTTTCGGTCCTTACACCAAGGGATGCGATGATGGGGTCGTCGAGGGAAATCTCCAACTCCTTGATCTGCTGTTTTGCCCTCAGTGCGATGACGTAAAACTCCTTCCATTCCTCTGGCGAAAGATCCAAGGCATCCCTGTTGGAATATCCAAGGCCCGAGCATTTGAAGTTGTGAAAATTCAGCTGATGGACGCCGTGGGCAACAGCGAACGAAATCAGTTCATGAATATTATGATGATTGATCTTGCAGATAACTGACGACAGCGAAGTCTTGATACCGGCGGCTTTCAGATGGGCGAGGGCCGCTACGGCCTTCTGGTGGCTCCCTTTGATGCCGCGAAAAGTATCATGCACTTCCGGGATATGGCTGTCGATACTGATGCCGACCTTGGCAAAGCCTGATTCTTTCAGGACCATAGCCTTATTGCGGTCGATCAAATAGCCATTGCTATTCATCGATACCCGCAATCCCCGCCGGGACGAGTACGCGGCGATCTCCACCAGATCGCTGCGCAACAGTGGTTCTCCACCGCCGAAATTAATGGACAGAACACCACAAGCGATGATTTTATCGATGCACACAAACAGTGTCGCACGGTCCAGTTCCGCAGAGGGGTCCGTTCTGCTATAGCAATGGCCGCAGCTGAAATTGCACCGATTCGTGACGGCCCAGTTTATGGTGAGCGGGGCTTTCAGAAATGTATTATTCTTCATACCGTATAAAACCTTTCTGTTGCAGTTCCGAGAGAAACGCCAGTGAGTCTTCTCTCAGGACATCGGGGTCCACATCGAACTGCAGGAGCAGGTCGGCAAGGATCTCGTCCATGCTCCTGCCGTCGCATCGTTTCCATATCTCCGTTCCCAGAACATTCAGCGACAGCATGATGCCATCAGAAAATAGGACCGAGGTCCCCATGTCCGCAACATCTTCGCCTCTTGAAAGTCCCTCATACGCTTGCGCCTTTGGCTCATCTTCCTCTCTCCATAGAACCTCATCACTTCTGAATATTTTCATCTGGCATGCCACCTGTTTTTTGCAGCACCCCGCTCTTGCAGGCCAGAAAAGGGCTTGCGGAGAATCACTTCACTGTGGTGCGATCTTAACCACCGAGACATGACAAAATTACCTCGCCTTCACGATTACCGGACGCTGCAAAGAGGAACTGCTGAAAGATCTATCCAACCACGCTCTCCGACTCTCCAACATAATGCGTTAGTCACCCTGGGCCGTAATCGATACAAGCACAAGGTTTTCCTTCGAGACATTGCGTATACCATGTTCTACTAAGGCCGGGACAATAACGATTTTGCCGCTATCGATAACCTGTGTCTCCCCTGCCGAGAGGAATTCTCCACTGCCCTCGGTAACCATCCAAATATGGTTTCCGTGATGGGTATGGGTCATGACCTCCTGTCCGGGCTTCATACAGATAAGGTTGATGTTCGCCTGTTCGTCTGACCATATGGTTTCGCGGTGACGCTTTGCATCGTTAAATTTCTTAAGTTTCTGAGTGTCCAGAATTACTGTTTTCATAATTCCCTCGATCCTTGTTCGTATTTTTCGGCCATTTACCATTGTCGGCCTGAACACAGCCGCAGCATGAACCCTATTATGCTTTATGCACGAATTTCAAGATCCGTCCAAGAGTCCCTGATGCCCTCGTGAAGAAATAAGAGGCTGTGGAACCAGGGAGTTCTTTTTTGTTTTCAACATATCCGGAGAAGAGAACACCATATCTGGAGGACAGTTGGTTTGCTGCAAAGAAATCACCAGTGCCGTCCAGCTGTTTCCCTGCCACGATCAACATACTCTTGCCATCCGCGGTAAACTTTGAAATGCTCTGCAGTTCAGCATCGGAAAGATGCTGTCCTGATCCGGACTCCCCAAAAAAAATCCACAGCTGACGGTATCCGCGAAGCAATCGCTCGGAGACTTCTGGGGTTTCCTGCCTGTCTGTTATCGTTACCCGAAACCCTTTGCTCTCAAGGGAAGCAACAGCATTTCTGCTCAAGGAGCTCTTATCTACCCCGCTCTTTAAAAAAGTATCATAGATTAAAATACTTTTCTTTTCTGGCGCATCACTGTTTTCCTCCAGCCATCCCGCAACATTCGTTATATACATCCGGTTATCGTACATATCCGCTGAGCCATTCAGGAATCGTGCGAAGCTCGAATCAAATACAATGCCTCCTTGTCCTTCCAGGTCATTGGTATAAGTTGCGATTATAGCTTTCCCGCCGGGATCCATTACAATCCTGACTTGCTTGTTCTGTTTATTGATGACAGAGGAGGCACCTCCGGATACTGACTTAACATCCCGCAAAAGAGGATTGCCCGTATCTACGTCAGGAACAAACACAAGGAATTGAAATGTGTAGGAGATAAGAATCGTACCCACCACGCAGACGAACATATAGAGAAAAAAGACCCTCTTTTTGAAGACCGTCCAAAACATCACCATGGTAGGTATCGCCGTTACCGGCCCGCCTATCATGAAAGCCAGCCCGGCCCCTCCATCAAGGGTCCCGCGAAGGGCACTCTTTATATGGTAAAGGATGCTCGATGCACTGATCTGATGCAGAAATATGGGTATTGTCCCAAACGTAATCCATACGATGCTTAACGGATCTTTTTTCCCGAACAATCTGTAGATCCATTCGTAGGGCATGTATCTCTCGACAATCGATCCTATCGCGACTCCGACGAGGACATATTTTCCCACCAGCCAGAGCATCTCTGATGACTTGGCAAGAAATACGACAAACATATTCTTCGTTCTGGCAGCTACCCGATGCCCAAACATCTCCTTACAGTTGCACCTCAGACGTTCGTCGGGATAATCTTCATCGTGAAAGTCGCCCCGGGGAATGGCACCTTCAACAAATAGGGTATCGGATTGAAAGCCCTTATCCCTGAGCAGATGGGTCACAACTCCCGCGAACATACCCATTGAGAACGCTGCAATCGTTCTAATTACCGTCCATTCCGGCCCCAGGTCGTTAAGGGTTAACAAATAGGCAGTGGGGCTCAATAGCGGAGAAGTAACGAGAAGGGACATAACCGGCGCGAGGGGCAAACCCGCAAACAGCAGGCTCACCGCTGTAGTTATGGTTCCACATGCGCAGAGGGGCGTTATTATGCCCACCAGAGATGCCAGGAAAATACTCAAGAAACCATATCGCCTGAGAGAAGTCTGAAGTTTAACGGCGATCTTGTAAGTGCGGATATAGCCTGCCAGTAATATACCGACAATAAAATAGGGGAAAATATCCCATAATTCAGCGATCATACCATGTCCGTTAAAGAGCAAGTCCCATATCTCGCTTCCCACAAGGAGGGGAAACGGCCTCTGTAATGCATCGGGTCTCACCATCTGACCCGTTGGTCCGTAGATCCAGACATGCCAGATTATCAGTGAAAAAGAAGCCAGTACCATGATCAGAAGGGTCTTATTCGCTGCCCTAGAGGGCGCACCGTGAACCTGGCATACCTCGGTGCGCTTTATGGTGAGTGCTTTCAAAAACATCTCAACTGTCTCCTCTTAGGCGGTCTTCTCATGCTAATCGAGCTCCGCCCGAACTCCCGGAGCAAAACTCTCCCCCCGGTTCCGATACAGAAGTCCGATGATAAATAAAGCGCAGAGGCCAAAAAGGACTGCGACCTTCCCCTCATATGGCGTGCCCTCGGCATTTCCAGCGAGCCCCCAGTTCTGCACAAGCGCAGCACCGGTAAGCATGCCGAGAACCGATGCCCCCGCATCGGTATCACCTTGCCCCGCGCGTATCAGCTGCCTGAAAGGACAACCCCTTATCAGAACGGATCCAAAGCCGACGATAACCATCCCGAGAAAGTTCCAGACATGGCTTTCATTGGAACTCGGCTGCCCATGCCAACCAAGCGAAAATTGTCCGGTAAGAATACTCGCAAGAAGTGCAAAGAGGAAAAATGAGCCGATGCCGATTGCATGGCCTGTCGATTTCGGGAAGAGGGCAGTTTCTCTCGGCCCCCGCTCAAAAAGTCTCGCAAACCCGCCAGTTATGCAAAACCCTGTCCTCTGAGCCAGCGCTCCAACGCCCAGTCCAGCGAGAAGGGAAAGATATGCGGGCGCATACTGAGCACCTGAGCCTTTACTGCTGAGGGAAATAAAAACCGGTTTCCAGAAAAGAGCAGCAAGGAGCAATGCCATAAGAGCAGGCATTAAGAGGGTATTTGCATCCGGCAATTGGGTTGGCTTGCCGAGGCTGAAACCGCTCGCGAGGAACCTTATGCCTATATACACGCCGGCAGCAAGTCCTCCTACGCCGATCCATGCAGTGAGATCCCCAGCAGCAATCCTGAGCACCATTTTAATCGGACATCCCATAAACACGGCACAGCCGACAATCAAGAGAATCCCCACGAGATACCTAAGCAGAGGAGAGCTTCCCCCTGAGGCCTTGTATTTTTTCTTGTAAACCGCCATTAAAAACGACCCGATAACGAATCCGATAATCTCGGGCCTCAGGTATTGCATCCGTGTATTGCCATGAAGCCCGATGGAGCCGGCAATATTCTCCATAAAACACGAGACACAAAAACCCGTGTTGGGAGGATTTCCCAAAAAACTAAGCATGACCCCACCGACACCGATAGCAGCTCCCGTCAAGACAAACAGAGACTTTGAATAATAACGTGGTCCATGTTGAGTCGTCGAACTACCTGTCACTTTTTTTATCTTTCTCAACACGCCCATCCCTCCGTCCTTCAGTATTCCCTGTACAGATACCTTCTGTTGCATTCAGGAAAACAGCTCGGCACCGTCAGCCGCAGCTTCCCGCAATCTTCCTCTGAAGATAATAGATAATCTTTCTGTCACTCTTCAGAGATTCATCACCAGGGTTACGCCTTATTCTCTGCTCAATCTCTGCCAATGCCTCCGTGACGGCCACCTTCAGTTTCTTCCCCTGAAAAAGAGGAGTCTTTTTATCGAGGTAATCGGGATTCAGATCAACTCCCTCTTTATATTCGAGCATGGCCTTGACCGGTTCCTGCCTCCTCATGAGAATATCGCCCAGCACCATATGGGGTTGTCCCTCATAAGGGTATTTCTGTATCAACTCCCTAAGCAGTGTCTCCGCTTTGTTGAAATTATCCGCTTCCATGAGATTTCTTATCAGCTTCATCGCATTGTCCAAATCGCCTCCCGCCGGTGAAGAATCCGCAGCTGCCATCCTTTGCTGCACATTCCGATCCGGCTTTGCCTCACCCATATGACGACTTATCAACGCAAAGGAACTGATAATGAGAATGACGATCGCCCAGATCGATACTCTGTCAAGCCTGTCCATCAATACCTCTGGTAGGGCGGCATATTTGTCCTCTTGGCCATTTCGCGCACCACGCCAAAATCCTTGTCCTGGATCTCTGCATATCCATCCACGTTCGCCCTTTGAAGAACCTTAACAATCTCTCCGCCGATCTCAACGGTATCGTCTTTCTTCAATTCCAGTAGTGCCTGTTTGAAACGTCTTGCAAACCCGTCATCGATTTTCTGGGTAACAGCGAAGTTACAGTACGGAATCGGGTCTCCTTCAGCGACGACCGTAAAGTCGTTTTGGTCGATCCTGCCATCGCTGACCATCCGCTCAAAATCCAGCAGCGGAACAGCGCCCGCGTCGAACTTCCCGAGGAGAACGCCGTAGATAACCTTTTCATGTTTAAATGATCCGGAGGGGATGGAATAAAAAGAGAGGTCGTTCTCTGGATCGATCCCGTTTTTCAGTAGGAGGTCCAATTGCGCCATATAGGAGGTCGGTCCGAGCATGGGGCCGAAAACCATGGACTTGCCCTTGAGGTCCCGTATAGTATGTATACCGCTCTTTTTCAAAGCGATAATGATACCTTTTGCCCTGGCACCGAGCGAACCTGATTTCTCTGCCGTAAGGACTTCCACGCCATGGTTTCTATTCATGATGATATAAAGCAGGGAGTTTGTGTGAGTGAAATCCAGCTTGTCAACCTGCTTATCAAAATCGACGGTATCTATAGCAACCATCTCAAAATGAACGCCTAATTTCTTACTCAGGTATGCCGTAAGCGGCTGAAACCGTTGAAGTGTCTCCTGTTCGCTGTTGCATATCATGTAACCGATTGTATAGGTGCGTTTGTCCTCTTGTGCGGAGGGCGAATGACAAGAGGCAAGAAGACAGAGCATCACACCAACTGTGAGTAATCTTTGGCTCATCGTCTGTTCACCGGTACTGTGGCGACCACAGTGCCGCCTTCCAGGCTACGCCCCTTGGAACTATGAGGTGCGCTGCCAACACGTCCTTTCCGTGTTCCGGATCGGTACGATGCCCCGCACCGGGGAACAATACCGCAAGATATCCACCACACATTCCGCGTTTACTTTTTTCCATGAAGCCTTCTCAAGAAATATAACCCGGATCCAATCCCGATAACTGTAAATCCCAGAAAGACATAGGGTCTCCCCGGATCATCGGTTATCTGGATACCGGCAAAGGGTGTGCCATACGGGTCTCTGCTGATTTGTGTATTACAAAAATGAAGCCTTTTCCACGTCATAGGTCTGTTGACCTCCGAAGTTCCCTCTGCTATGACTTCAGAATCTCTTGAGAGCATGAGGTTGAGCAATACCCTTTTGAGGGAAGGAGTTTGATAAGCTACGAGCCGAAAGTCGTACGGGAAATCCGCAGGAAGACTCTTCCCTCCGGACGTGCTGGCTGAACCGATCAAATGGTCTCCACGAAAAATACTAAGCCTAAGATCCTCCGACGGCAATTCCAGGGAATCTGCCTTGACAGTATAGCCATCAAGATAAAAGCTCTCGCCCGTTTTCAGCACAAAAAGCCCTATTTTTTCCTTTCCTCTGAGGACACCCACCTTCACGGCCACCGGATAATATTCCGTATTTATTTTTCTCACCGTAAGATTGACTCCTAAGGGCATGTCCCTCTTCATATCCCATCGATAAGCGGTATTTACCGTGGTTCCCTCATAGACATTCACTGTTGCCACATAGCCCAAGGAACTAATCACCGCGCCGGCAAGAGTCAGGATAGCCCCTAGGTGCATAACTATGATCGGTTTTGAAAGGATCTTTATCCTCTGCAGTGTGCACAGCAGCAAGTTCAGTCCCATGAAGCCAAAGATTATGCTGCGCACTCTGCCGAGATAACTGTCCATCGCCCCGGTGAACGCTCTTGGAAGTAAAATGAGGCACAGAAGCACGAACAGGCCTAATGTTAATTCCTTTGATGCACCAAAGCGATAGAGCCATTCAACCCTCTTCGATAATCTCGACACCGACTTCTCTTGTCATATCAGTTTCTTTGATTTCAGAAAATCCCTTGCCACGTCTTTCGGTTTCCCGCCCGACTGCATTGATTTGATCAACTTCTCATAGGTGTCATTGGGAACAGTATTGCCAAGTTTGTTTATCACCCTCGGAAGGGCAGGGAAATTATTGAGAATGTCTACCCTCAGGATAGTTGCGGTATAAGAAGGGGGGTCTCCACCATTGCCGTTTAACAATCCAAAGGGTTTCAGCCACACAAGTCCCCTGTCTTTTTCATAGGCTGCTTTCACGACCTCATAGGCTTTCTTAGCATCACTTTCCACCGGCTTATTCAATAGGTGCAACGCCCTTGTCGTATTCTCGATCGAGATGTCTACCATTTTCATCCTGACTGCCTCATACAGATCCTGTGCGCTCTTATAAAGTTGAACCTTGACGGACGTGCCAGTCCTTTCATTGACAAGGGCAGAGATCATCTCGGCGAACAGCTGCCCTTCCGAGGAATTTATAACGCCGATATTGAGTAGCTTTCCTACACAGGCATCCACTTTTGGCGAAACTAACAAAAGCATTGTCAGAATCAATAGTGTCTTTTTCATCATTCTTTACCTCCCTTGAAGGCACTTACCTCTTATTTTTTAACAATTCTGCATAAAAAAGCAATAGACGTGCCAAGGCCATATTTTGTAACTCATTGGGATTAAAGAATAATTAAAATCCGACTGGCCTACTTTTTTCATCGCGACGTCAAGATATTGACTTTTTGGCTGCCAGCAGATAAGCGCCACGGACTCACCCGTTGCGCCACAAGCGTCGGGCCAGAATAATACCCCTGTTTCTCCTCATTTGCTATCATGGGATTTTCTCACGATATCGACATCTGATTTGTCACCATCAAAAGTCATCTCTTCATTCGTGAAACGATCTTCAACGGGCGGAAAACTATCTGCAGAGCCCACATAGTATCTCCCTCGGGGGACGTACAGCGTATATCGGCCTTCACGGTCGACCCAGGCTGAAAGATAATCCGGTATTCCGGCAGTCTTTTCCTTTTTGTCTGCAACCACATAGGCTCCAATGACAGGAGAACCATTTTCGTCAATGATTCTCCCACTTATTTTGACAGGTCCCTCCCTTTCTTTCTCTCTTATCTTTATAGCATCTCTAAGGTCCGCCACAACGAAATCCGTATTCACCTCTGCCCCTGGATCCAATTCAACCTCCACCGGTTCTCCCGAATGCTTGTCCCCAGGCAGCAGTGGTCCATAACCTTCCGTCTTCTTTAATCGTGCTACGAGCCAATATCTCCCCGGAGGCAATACCATACGAAACAGGCCATCGTTATCCGTGTGAGCTGATATGAAATCAGCCGGTCTTTTCACGTAAGGGCTGTCATACACAAACACCATTGCCCCCACCACAGCCTTACCTTCCCTATCAGAAACCCTTCCCTTTAAAACAGGTTTTTCTTCTGCCAAAGCCGGGGAACAACCAATAGCCAAACCATACCACAAAGCGAGCAGAAGCAATAAAGCATTGACACACCCACGGGCAGAACTCCCAACCCATGCTCTCATTTCTCTTGAACTCCGGTCTGCCCCTTCATGAGCGCCCTCTTTTCGTTCGGGATTCTTTCAGGGAATTCAATAGCGAATGGCTGTTTCGCATATGGCTCGTAATGCACCCTGCCTATGCCGGGCTCTCTCCGTGCATCATAGATCGTCTCAAGCGGGATCCCCTCTCCCCACCAGTTGTCTCTTGCCTCCACGTCTTCCTCATTGAAGTCCCCTAACCGGATATTATATTCGCTGTTGGCAAAAAGATTATTCTTCTTTATGGTCAATCCACCGCCCTTTTCCCTCACAAAAATTCCTGTACTGTTCTTCGTTATGACGTTTTCAGCAATGAGCGCATTGCCCCTGAATGCCCTTATGCCGATGTCATTTTCCGTAAACAAGCACCGCCTAACTTCAACCGGTCCGCTCGTGAACCTGAGACCTCCGGTGTTTTTCATAAAACAACACCCTTCCACCCTGAGATCGGTAAAATGGACGTGCAGCGCCCACGTCGCATTGGTAAAGGTACAGTTTGAAAATACGCTGCCCTTGGCATGATCAAGGAGTATCTCGTCCCATTCACCCGCATCGCCCCCCTTAAGGGAAGCAAAGGTAATTCTTGCGTCTTTTTCCCCCTGCGCCAGTATCTTTCCCTTTACAGTAAGCCCAGCGCCCTTTGAAAAGAGAACCCTGGTATTCGGTGTAATCGCAAGAGTTATGCCAGGAGCCACAGCTACGTTGCCTTCTATCAAAATATCTCCGCGCCATGTCGTATCCGTATCTATAGTCTTTAAAGGCCATGAAAAAATAACTGGTTCTTCCAGCACAGGCTGATACTCTGCCCTGCCTTTCGAGGGGTCTTTCTCTTTGTCATAAATGGTATTTCTCACATCCCCTCCTCCCCACCAGTTCATGCGTGCCGGGACATCTGTCTGTCCGTCTATTCCGAGGTTGTAAAGCCCGTTTCGAAGGATATTATTCGCTGTTATAATTCCCTGAAAAGACTGTATCCCGATACCCCGTTCGCCATTGTCCGAAATGAGATTGCCACGGATAACAGCGCCGGAATCCTGAATATTTATTCCGTTTAAGCCGTTCCCCTGGACAACATTTCCGCTGATCTCGATGTTATTTGTGCCTTTTAACGATATCCCGGATTCGAGATTGTGCGAAATAACGTTGTGGCCGAATGTTCCGTACACTGCATCCGTCACCATCAGGCCGTGCCTGTTGCCATCGATGAGGTTGCCCTCTACATCGGGAACCCCTTCCCTTACCCTCAGACCTTCCTGCTCATTATTCGTTATTGCGTTATCTTTTAGGATGAGACTGTTACGGAACAAATTAAGCCCGGAAGAATTATGATAGATTATGTTGTCAGAAAAGATGATTTCGGAGTCCCTTGCCTGAAGCGCGCTTTTATTCCCATAAAAATGAGTTCCCCTGATTTCGACGATCGACTCCTGGAACTGTATCCCGCGGTAATTGTTCCGCAAGACAGACTCCGTGACCGCCACGTTGGAAAAGTGGAAATGAAGTCCTCTGTATGCATCCTCGATTTGACAGTACTCAATAAGGTTCTGAGCCCTATCGCTGTTCATGATATTGATTGCATCCCAATCGCCCATTCTTCTCTGTTTCTCGGCAGACCTGAAGAAAATGGGATTGTCTTTTGTGCCCTTGGCAATAATAACCCCCTGTATGAGAAGCCCATTTTCACCGATGCCTGTATTATTGGTGTCTTTTTTCTTAAACTCCACAATGGTCCCGGGAATTATGATCAACCGGGAATTCTCAGGCACACGGATAATGCCGTTCACTTCAATCCTCCCCTGCCAGACTGTCGTCCCTAACAGAGCCTCGTCACGGTACATCCTGCTTTCACCCTTTTTCGCCGCTTTATATTCCTTTACCTGGAGGTGATAATCTTTTGTCTCCGAAGAATAACTGTCCTTCTTTCTGTTTCCTTTAACGTTGTTGTCCTTACTGTCAATCTTCGCTCCGTTTAACAAAAACAAACCGTAATCGTTCTCTGTCACCTGGGTAGCCTCGATGTGGGCAGCGGCATCACGCCCCTGGACTGTGAGACCATAGTGATTCTTTGTCAGTAGAGATCCGCTCATAAAAACGGAGCCTTGTATCACATACACTCCGGTGTCAGCGTCGCGGATGGTGCAAGAACGTAAGATAGCCTTCCCGCCGTCAACGATTATCCCAGCCCACGCCGATTCCTTTTCACCAGAGATGAGAAAGGTAACCGGTGAGCCCTCCTTCCCATCCGCCACAAGCGTTCCCCTGACGGTTATTTCCGTCATGGGTGACATAAACTCAGGGTCTGTCCTCGTACTCTCAGAAGGTGATACCCGTATGATCGTGCCAGGGGAGATGGTCAGGGTAACTCCCTCGGGAATAAGAACATCCTTTTCAACGGAAATCTCCCCTGACCAGGTCGCGTCGGATTTTATCACCGTGCCTAATGCTGCGGAGGGGAGCAAAAGAAGAATCAGGCATACAAAAACAGCTTCGGACTTTTTCATACAATGCTACCATGGACACACTGAAGGATTTTTTCAGAGTAAAGAAATGACATCTTAGTATTTGCTAGTCCACATCCGGCTTTTCACATAGAGCCGCACGCGATTGCAGCAGCGCACGGAAGGCGAGTTAAGGTTGAGACGTTGCGCCTCCCATCTTCTTAACCGTTATATCAATACCCGTTGTTGTAGTAAAGGATTTAACGGAAACAGGCTTACTGTCTTTATAGACACCCAGGAGTTCATCGGTTGATCGAGGACCTCCCCCATAATTGGTTCGACTCAGCAAGAAAAACGTTCCTTCACCGGCAAGCCTCAACTCGTAGTGGCCGAGCTTATCCGACAGCTCTGAAACAAAAAGGGGCCTTCCGAACATCGACGGGTTGACAAAGGCAAACACCAGCATCCCTTCCATGGGCCTGCCGTTTTCGTCATAAATCGTGCCCTGTATTGAGGTGATCCCCTTTTGCGCAAGCGTTTCCCGTTTGAACGGTACGGCTTCCTCCAATACCCCCAAGTCGATCTTGCTATCTTTCGAGACCCTGAGTTTCTTCGGTTGCCCCTTCTCGTCCTGGCTTATGAAGAAATAGTCCCCCTCATGAGGCGGACCGAGTCGTTGTCCTGACTGTCTCTTAATAGCCCCCATATAATAATCGCCTTCAGGGAGCATGACGGTAAAATGCGCATTGTCTTCGATCTCGAATGCATACGTCGGAACCCTCCAGTATTTGGTTGCCGAAGGAGGAGGACCAGCTTTCTCATCAAAAAAGAAGACTGTTCCGCCCTTCATCAGTCCCCCGCCCTTTATATGGATTACCCCGGTCACAGTGCCGATGTCGCTTTGCTTGCTCTGCCCTGCAGCGAATGCGGTGCCGTACAGCAGAAGACACAGCAGAACCATTGCCGATATAACCGATCCTCTCATCTCTGACGACCTCCTCGTTCGCTCATCATCCATGTCACCTGCCTGGCCAGCCGGCGAGCATCTTTCCTTTGTCCCAATTCAGTCTTGGCAAGCCGNNGGGTCAATTCAGTCTTGGCAAGCCGAACCACTGCCATCTATCTTGCCGGAGGCGTCCCGGAGAGTGGCCCCCTTCCGGGAAACAGGATAACTTTAAAACCAATCCCTTTCTTTATCTCGCCATCTTTCACGCTGACAGGCGCCGGGCTTCCTTCACCGTAAAACCCAACAATCTGACCAGGCTCAGGAGGCCCGCTTGCGAACTGGTTTCTGACCCTCAGATAGTAGGTGCCTTCAGTCACGCGGAGCAGATACTTCCCATCCTCGCCGGTCGCGTCCGAAACAAAGATCGGTTTTCCGCCTACCGTCGGACTGAGAAAGGCAACAACCACGGCGTTCTGAACCGGATTTCCGTCCATATCGACAACGACACCCTCTATCGCAGTGGTGACGCTGTTTTTTGACAAGCGGCCAGCTTTCAAAGGGACTGCCTCGGAGATCGTCCCCAGATCAAGAATCTTCCCCTCCTCTACGACGTATTCCTTCGGCTTGCCTTTCTCGTCAACACTTCTGTACACATAGTCACCCTCTTGGGGATTCCCAATGCGTTCGCCAGACAGTCTCTTCACTGCTCCAAAATAATATTTTCCGGGTTGAAGCTCAACGCGAAACCTGCCGTCGGCATCCATATCCCTCACCACGTCAGGCGTTCTATCGTACTTCTCCGATGCGGGTGGAGGGCCCGCCGAGACCCTATAAAACAGCACTTGCCCGCCCGACAACGGACCTCCATCTTTGATCATGATCCTCCCGATAACAGTGCCTTTCTTCTGATTTTTGACAGCCGGAAGTTCACCGGCAAAAGATGAGGTGCCAAAAAGAAAAACGATTGCCACCAGAGTAAATAAGATGAGTCTCGATTTGCGTCGAAGGGACATTTCTTGCTCCTTTCCCCATTTGACTTTTTTAATGTTAGCATTAAGATGTCATCGTTTGTCAACACCTGGAGCGCCTCATAAAGAAACCTATTCACACATGCTAGGCCACCGTTCCTGCAAAGTTACTCCAAATTACGCACACCTCTCCTTTGGTGTCACCACTTTTCTAGCGGGCAGGTCCCTGCTTTCTATAAGTGCCCAATGCGTCGCAACCTTCTTTGCTTCCCAGATCACATGCCCTTTGATAATCTCTCACAGCAAGCTCCACGCTGCCTGTTTTCTGATAGAGCTCGCCACGGTCAAGGTAGGCATTGATAAACGTGGGATTCAACGAAAGCACTCTTGTATAGTCCTGTATTGCTCGATCAAACTGCCCTATTTCTTTCAATGCAATGCCGCGATTGGTATAAGCCAGATATGAAGCAGGCTCCAGAGCAATTGCGGTATTATAGTCCTGTATTGCTCGGTCAAGCTGCCCCATTTTCTTAAATGCGATGCCACGATTATTATAGGCTGTCGATTGAGAAGGAGCAAGAGCGATTGCGGTATCATAGTCCTGTATCGCCCGGTCAAGCTGCCCCATTTCTTCGAATACCCAGCCGCGATTCGTATAGGCATCAGCAAGGAAGGGCTTCAAAGCAATTGCAGTGTTGTAGTCTTGCATCGCCCGATCGAGCTGCCCTTTTGCGTGGAAGGCTATGCCACGATTATTATAGGCCGAATAAAGAGTGGGTTTCACAGCGATGGCCGAAGTATAATCCTCTATGGCACGGTCAAGCTGCCCCATTTCTTTAAACGTTATGCCGCGATTCGTATAGGCCAAATATTCGTTCGGCTGCAGAGTAATTGCGGCAGTATAATCCTCCAGCGCCCGATCAAGCTGTCCCATTTTATGAAATGCCAAACCGCGATTCGTATAGGCAAAGGCAACACCTCGAGGGTCCTCCTCGATCACATAACTCCATAGGGTTATGCTGTTTTTCCATGTGGCGATATGCTTCAGCGTAACACACGACAGGGAAATCAATAGAGAAATTGCCACAACTACAGTGAGAAGCTTGACGATCAGGCCCCCTTTTTTCACGGAATCTGCCTTCGCCCAACCCGATGCCGCGATTAACCCTAGGAGGAAGAATGGTCCGAGGCTGGGCAGGTAGGTATATCTGTCCGCCATGGCTTGGGCCCCCACCTGAATTATGCCGCTCACGGGAATGAGTGTCACCACATAATACCCCCACGCAGTCAGCCATACCTTCTGTTTTTTTGCGGTGATTAAGGTGATTAAAAGGACTGTGCTGATCCCGACCACCGAGATGACCGCAAGAAGATATTGCGGCGAAAAAAGAGTTACCACCTGCTGCTGCTTAGGGTAAGGATAAAAAGGGGACAAACCGAGAGGCACCGCCATTTTCCCGAGATAGTCGACGAAGGCCTTTGCCCCCACCAGCAAGCGAGCTGGCAGCGGCACAAATTTCATCTGTTCGATGGCCCCTTTCTGCGCTATGATCGTCAGGACTGACGAAACAAGGCTGCAGGCAATAAAAGGCACCTTTTCCACGCAGGCACCCCCGAATGCTTTCAAAGTCCTGATCCGTCGGAAGGGATAGCAGTCCAGCAGCAACAGCACAGCGGGAAGGCTCACCGCCATGGGCTTGCTCAGCAGGGAGAGCACAAAAAAGGCCAGA
>DMNE01000358.1 GCA_003453735.1 Nitrospiraceae bacterium
ACCTTTTAATCATAAGGTCTGGCGCGTAAGCCCTGCGCCTCTCGATGAATTGAAGAAAAATAGAATTGTGCTTCTTCTGTGCCGGGTGAGTCATCTCGATTTTGCGGACATGCAGATGGCGTCAAAAGCCTAAGAGGTGTTCGGTCGAGTAGCGCGGAGGAGTTTCACCTCCACGCCCTCACAGATCCGGACGTGACAGTCTTCCGTCATCCGAATCGTATCATCCAGCCTACGGTCTAAAACCCTTCTCCCAATGTGCAAACAGCCATGCCTGCCGACGGGATATCCGTCTGAGCCATAGGGTTGCTCGTTGTTCATGGAATTTAAACCTTTTGTATTTCCTCGTCGCCCATCGTACAAGAATACGATTGAGTACGCCAAAAACAGAGTGAAGTGCAGACTTATAGTACTGTCCATAGTAGTTCAGCCAGCCTCGAATGATGCATTACTTATACGCGCCAAGTCTTCGAGACTTTTGTTACTGCTTAGATGAAAATGCCAGCTTCGCATGACTTGACGCATCTTTTGAGCCGCTTTAGCACTCACAGCAGGGCCAAATCAGAAAATGCAGTGTCCATTTTACTTCAATTCCCAGCCGATTCGCAGGCCAACCAGAAATATGAATCTGATTTGATTGTTTATTTTCCTTCTGTATGTTTCTCTATCAACAATTTTAGAAGAGGAACAAGCGGCGGTGAATGTGACTAGCCGCCTCACCGATAATGATGAAATTTCTGATCACGGCATCCACGGTTTTTCGGTCGGCGACAAAGCCCTCAAACTCCATGCCGATAGTGTATTTCTGGGCGGCTGCGACAGCATCAAGAATATCACTGATCCGAAACAGCCAATCTCTATATGGCATGCACAGCTTCCCCCAGAATTCGTGCTCTTAACGCCTTATGCAAGGAATCAGTGGTCGCCAAATCGACTTCACAGCCGAGTATCTCAGCAAGCATTCGCTGGAGACGTGCAAATTCAAACAATCCGATACGTGCATCAGGATCAAACTCTACAAGGAGATCGACATCGCTTGTTTCTATTGCCTCACCTCTTACAACCGAGCCGAAGACATACAATGCACGCACATGGAAGGAACGAATTTTGACAGAGTTCTTCTCCAATATTGATGTCACTTCCTCTTTTTTCATAGCACTCCCCATAGATTATAAAGTCGCAGGATACAAAATTCAACACGATAATTCGAATACGTAAGGCCGCGAAAAGGCGAACCCCTCTCACGGCTTTGCCCAAAGCTTCCTGCGTTCAGAGGTTTAGATAAAAGCCCTAAAACGGCTCGAGGTCGGTGGACTCTGCGGGAGGGGCCTCTTCGGGTTGCTGTGATACGGTACCCGCTCCGTCGCCTTTTCTGCTGGGCATGAACCTCACTGTATCGGCGATGATCTCCATCTTGCTCCGCTGCTGACCTTCGGACTCCCATCTGCGTTCCTGAAGTCTACCCTCTACGAGAACCCTCCTGCCTTTTGCAAGGTACTGACTGCAGTTCTCTGCCTGTTTGCCGAAAACAACAACGTCGATGAACAGCGTCTGATCCTTATAGCCGTCGCCGCTCTTGTGCTTCGTTGTCACCGCAACCCTGAAGTTGGCCACAGGAGTTCCCTGAGGGGTGTAACGGAGCTCTGGGTCCTTGGTGAGATTTCCGATCTGGATGACTTTGTTGTACATAAACGCCAAGTGATCAACGTTGAACACGACGTTCGCTTTTTCCAGTTTCACGGGAATGTCGATGTGGAGTGTCTGCTCGGCCTTCACGTCAACGCTATCTGTTGCGCACACTGCACCAAAATTGATGAAAAAGTAAGTCACAAACAGAAACACTAGCCATCTGTTGTTCAACATAACCCACCTGCTGAGCATCGTTTTTCGCTCGTGTTCCTCCAGATTTGTTCTTCAATTGGTCCAACATAGCTTGTCATTGTCTATACCTTCTAACTACCTTAGGCCATTTGAGCCATTGTTGACGTCGGCAGTTCGCGGCGGGGTATAGCGACATTGGCGTATTCTTTATCATTGAGGCGCCCTTTAAAACATATCCTAATCAAAGCCTATCAGATGCTAGTGCGTTGTCAAGAACCCTGTCCACATCAGACTGGAGAGATTTTTCTGATCGTGTCAATTTGTCAGATCTGCGTAGGCGATAGCGTCGGGATTGAGGGAGGTTTTCGGATTCTTCAAGGCCTTCGTCGGAACACGGCGTGTAATTCTTTCTCGCCAAGGGATGACATCTTCGCTTGACAGGGTTTCTTTGCCTACTTTCCCATGTTTTGCCATTCTTACATTCCGCTGTACGGCAAAGCGAAAGAGGTGTCAGAGCTTTCCTTCTATCTTCGTTTCATAGTTTTCATTATCCCATAACAGACTTCAAGATTGTTACGCGCCTCTGCATAGTCAGGTTTGAGCTTCAATGCAGTGATGAATTCATTCACTGCCTCATTAAGGCGATTCTGATTCAAATATATGGTTGCAAGATTATAATGGGCCTCTGCATCATCAGGCTTGAGCTTCAATGCAGTGATGTATTCATTTACAGCCTCATCAAGGCGGTTCTGTTTTGCATATGCGGTTGCAAGATTATAATGGGCCTCTGCGACCTCAGGATTGATCCTCAACGCAGTGATGTATTCATTTACAGCCTCATCAAGGCGATTCTGCCTTAAATATTCGGTCGCAAGATTATAATGGGCCTCTGCAAAGTCAGACTTGATCTTCAGCGTAGTGATGAATTCATTTAGAGCCTCATCAAAACGGTTCTGCCTCACATATGCGGCTCCGAGATTATTATGGAGCAACGCCGCATCCGGTGACTTTCTCACCGTATCAGTAAGAAGGGTTAAATCATTTCTCCAGACGGTATTTCTGATCACCGTCCCTATCGAATAGACCACTGTCACTGCCAGGGAAATGATAATCAGGCCAGAAGCAAGACCGGGTTTAATGGCCTTGGCCCAAGAAAGCATCAACGCTATCAACAGTACAAAGCCGAAGGAGGGAAGATACAGATACCTTTCAGCAAAGACGTTTTCCCCGACTGCCGGTATGTCAAGTGACGGCAAAAGAGGTAACGCTATCACTAAAAGACCGAAACAGACTTTGCTTTTTTTCTTGAAAGCGATACAGGTGACAACAACAAAGGCCACGGTGACAGCTAAGGACACGATCCCCATCGTCTCGTACGCAGATGAGATCGGGTGCAGGACGTGAAAGGCATTCAGGTTTAGAGGTAGGAAAAGGGTTTCAAGATACTGGGCGAAAAGCGGAAAGACGTTGATGATATATCCATAAGTGCTTAACACTATATGTGGTTCCTGGGGCGAAAAACCCCCAAGGGCATGGTACCTCAACCCCAGATAAATCCCTGCACCAATAAGATATGGGATGTATCTCTTTATGAAAGGCAGATATCCCCTCGCTGTTTTCCCAGAGATATAGTCATACGCCATGAGAAGAATCGGAAGCGTCAGTGCCGGCTCCTTACACAATGTGGCAATAAAAAAGGAGACCACGGACAACGGATACATTCCTTTCGTCCCTTCATCAGATCTCATATAGAGATAAAGGGAAAGGAGGGAGAAGAAGGTGTAGGAAAGATCAGGGATCCCCGCAACCCACGCTACCGCCTCTGTATGTATAGGATGGGTAGCGAATAAAACAGCCCCTACAAAGGGTGGCGACTGTAACGCCCCGATAAATCCCTTCTCATCTCGTGTGGAGGAACTCGATGAGGCTCCCAGCAGTCGCGATGCAACAACAAAAACCAGGATGGATACACCCGCATGGAAAAGGATGTTCATCAGGTGGAACCCCCAGGGTCTTAAGCCGAAGACAAAATAATTGAGCATAAAGATTAGATGCATCAATGGTCTGTAGTAGTTTGAGATTATAGTCTCTCCCCAGAACCCCCATGCACTTTTAGAAAATATGTCCGGTATGTATTTCACATCTCTGATCCAGTGGTTTTTCAAAACCTGAGTCGTGTCGTCATAGACGAAGTCGTTTGAAAGGGCGTTAAAAAAGACCGCGAAGGAGATAAGGAATATAATAAGTATAAGAAGCGCAGAAATCCTTATCCCCACTGGATCTGATAATACGATGTTTCTTTTTGGCCCAAATGTGTTCATCCAATTATTGAACAATAATTAATCTCTTCATTATTGTTGACAAGTTATGAATTACCATAATGTTTATGTTAACAAATCTTTTCATGTTGTTACCGGAAGGTTTTTGGATGAAGGTCTTGCATAAATATTACTATATTTTGCCAACTTGGCATTCAGTACTTATGACCATGATATGCCCAGCTCGGCGATCCCCTGTCTCCTTGATTTTATTGAGATTTTGTTTCTTCAAAACTGCCACCTATGTTATGATATTTATGGATGAGTTAAGCTGCTGGGTATGGTAATTGTTTGGCGGCGTAAATCAATCCTGAGTGCTCTACCCGGCGAGTGAGGTGGCCTTGCAGGTATACGTATAGGCTGTAAACTATATGTCGTGGGAGACGGCGGGATCGTTCTCAGACCTCCTATTATTGTGAATATTTGTTTTGCATATTAAAATAATGCCTATGGAAGAGAAGAAAAAGGAAAAAGTGGGCCTCGAAAAACAACCGGCGGGGGGAGGTGGGGGGTTCTTCGACAAATATGGCGCCACGATACTTCTCGTGGTGCTCGTCATGTATGTCATTGTCCTGGGCATAGGAACATTTGCTGAGGTTTTCAAGATCCAGTCCATCCTTGATTGGTGGATATGGCGTCCATAGGTGGAGCATCCATCCATTTGCTGAGCACCAGCGGACGAACTGCGGGCCATGCCGTTTCCCCTTCGGGATAGCTATTCCGACGTTGTCCGATTGGGGTCTGATTATCTTCATGGTGCTTGCAGGACTGGCTTCTGTCTACTACTTGAGGAGACAGAGAAGAACAAAACGCGAAGATTAGTTTTAGCCAGACATCATGAGGGCGAGGGATCAGTACTGGCGCTTTTTCTTACATCTTTCAATTGGTAAATAATAGGTAACAACCGGTCCATCACCCCGCGACTTTCAATTCACTCTCTGTGTATAACTACACGTACCCACGCATAGGATTTTCTCTCGCTGACTGTTTATTTCTGCGCACACACTGCATCGCCGACAGAAAACTGACAATCTCAATTGCAAGTCGTACACCGGATATCAGCAAGATCAGGTAGGCCGGACTTACTTCCCTCTTGAAATTGTTATTGACAGAAATTGTGGAAAGAGAATAGATTTCTCTGAAATAAGTATAAAGCCTTTCTATTAGGTGACTTTCTATGTTATCTTGATTGTATATTAAAATTATCTCGCCACAAAGTTTCTTAGGAAGTAAGAAATGACAATGGAAAGATTTAGGCACAAAGAAGATGAAATTGTCTTAGGTTTGTAAGGAAATAACATTGACAGTTGGTTAATGAGTGGTAATATATAAATATGCGAAAAGAGGTTACATTGGGTGAT
>DMNE01000341.1:0-6849 GCA_003453735.1 Nitrospiraceae bacterium
CCCCGTACCGGACCATGTATGACCCGCCGAACTACACGCCATTTTGGAAGCGCATTGCGCTGCCAGCCGGAGAAATCAACCCGGATGATGACCCTTCGTACGACGTGTTCTCCCGCGTCTATCACAATGACTTCTACTGGGGCTTCTCCCCTGTCTATCACCTTACAGAAAGTGATGTCAATTACGTGAACGCCCGGTATGACGCCGGTGTGTATTACACCGACCTGTTTATCGGCGAGTTGTTGGATCTTCTCGACTCGCTCAAGCTGACGGAAAAGACCGTGATCATTCTGCAGTCGATTCATGGTGACGACCTGGGGGAACAGGGAAACTATTTCCATTACGATGTCACCGACACCGTAATCAAAAACGCACTTATTATTCGCTTTCCCCATGGTGAGTTCGAAGGGAAAAGAGTTCCCGAACAAGTGCAGGGCATCGATATCATGCCGACAATACTGGACTACCTTGGGATACCGGTCCCCCATGAGGCGCAAGGGAATAGCCTTTTGCCGCTCCTGAAGAGCGATGGCTCTGCCTCGCCGAGCGAATTTGCCTATATCGATAGGATGCCATGGTGGGAGTACAACTTGAGTAAATGGTACCTCGAATTCCAGAGCGGTAGAGGGGCGCACTTTCCTCAATCCGAAAAAACAAAGCTGGAGGAGTACCGGAGGATGCTGCAAACAGATTTCGATCAACTGGACTATCCTCCTGGCGATATCGCTATTAGAACGAACGACTGGAAGCTCATGATGAGGAAGAAAAAAGACCTCCTCGAGAAAGTATCCTGGTGGGGTTTTATTACTGGCAAGAGGCTTTATCTTGAGGAAATAGAGCTCTACGACTTAAAGAATGACCCTTATGAAAAAGCGAATGTTGCCAAGGATCATCCCGAAGTGGTTGCAAGACTGAAGGCCAAACTCCTGCAGTGGGACGAATCTATTGAAAAGCAGAAAGCTCAATACAAAAAAGATGAAAAACGCTTTATCATCCCTTACCCCTGATTATAAACGGTTGTCTTCCCAAAAAACCATCCACCGTGCAACAGGGGAGAACCACAACGAAGGGGTAGGGGCCAGTGCCTATGAAACGTCGTAAGATCTTGTTTCTCCTCTTTGCTCTGTCAGGATTTACCGGGCTCATTTATGAGTCGATCTGGACGCAGTACCTAAAGCTTTTCCTCGGGCACACGGCGTATGCTCAAACGTTGGTATTGGCTATCTTCATGGGCGGTATTGCTCTGGGCTCGTGGATATGCGGCAGATATTCTATGCGGTGGAAGAACCTGCTTGTGGGCTACGCTTTGACAGAAGGGGTAATCGGCCTGTTCGCTCTGTTCTTCCATAATGCTTTCGATCAAGCGACACAATTCTCTTATGCCAGCGTGTTTTCGAATCTCGGCTCATCTCTGGCCATAGCTTCATTCAAATGGACACTGTCAGCTTTGATGATCCTGCCCCAGACGATTCTGCTTGGCATGACGTTCCCTTTAATGACCGCGGGTATCATACGTGCCTTTCCTGATGACTCAGGTCGTTCGATTTCCATGCTCTACTTTACTAACAGCTTTGGGGGAGGACTGAGTGTATTAACGAGCGGATTCATATTAATCAAGCTCGTGGGATTGCCCGGGACCATCAGGGTTGCAGGCCTTATCAACATTTGCCTGAGTATTTGCGTCTGGCTGCTTGCGAGAGGCATTTCTGTGGACGCCCTGAGACCTGAGGCAGTGCCTGTTGTCGCAAGAAACGATGCCGAACCCATGTGGTATCGGTGCTTGCTGTCGGCCTCACTGATAACGGGTACTGCTTCCTTCATCTATGAGATTGGATGGGTCCGAATGCTGAACCTGGTTCTCGGAAGCTCTACCCATGCGTTTGAACTCATGCTCAGCGCGTTTATCTTTGGTCTTGCCTTTGGTGGACTCTGGATACGGTACCGCATCCAACGCATTGCCGATACAATCCGGTTTCTTGCCATCGTGCAGGTTATCATGGGAGCGCTGGCCCTTGTGACCTTGCCGCTATATGGAAAGACCTTTGTGTTTGTGCGATGGCTCATGAATACATTGCCCCCAACGGACACGGGCTATGCATTATTCAATCTGTCGAGCAGCGCCATTGCGCTGTTCATTATGTTTCCCACGACCTTTTGTGCCGGGATGACCCTCCCCTTAATCACCTATTCGCTGGTGAAAAGAGGACATGGCGAACGGAGTATCGGCGCCGTCTATGCGGCAAATACCGTGGGAGCTATTCTCGGCGTTTGTTTTGCCAGCCAGGTGGCTATGCCATTGCTCGGGGTAAAAGGGGTCATAATATCCGGCGCTGGCCTGGACATTGCCCTTGGATTAGCGCTGGTATGGCTCACGGCAGCAACGTCAAGGTCCTATCGCACGCCGGCTGTTATAACTTTTGTGTGTATTGGTGTAGTTGTCTCAATTGGTTCTTTCGTGGAGCTTGACTTTTACAAAATGGCTTCCGGGGTTTTCCGATTTGGGAGCCTGGCGCAGCGTGACAGTTCAAAACTCGTTTTTTATAAAGATGGCAGGACTGCCACGGTGAGTTCATTCTTACAGGATGGGGCTCTGGATATTCGAACGAATGGCAAACCGGATGCGCAGATACAGCTGGACCCCAACAAGTTCAGAACAGTGGATGAGCCTACCATGATCCTTCTGGCAGCGATTCCAATGTCTCTCAACCCGCACGCGAGAACAGTCGCGAATATTGGTTTCGGCTCGGGGCTTACCGCTTCGACATTGCTGCTTAACAACGCGATAGGTGAGGTCGATACAATCGAAATTGAGCCAGTAATGGTAGAAGCGGCGAAAAATTTCGGCTCCTTTGTTGAGCTGGCATACACTGATCCGCGCAGCCGGATCTTTATCGATGACGCAAAGACCTTCTTTTCGGCGCACAAACGGAAATACGATATAATTATATCGGAGCCTTCAAACCCCTGGGTCAGCGGGGTGTCAGGGCTTTTTTCGGAAGAATTCTACCGCGTGATCGGGCGTCATTTAACAGAAAACGGCGTGTTCTGTCAGTGGCTGCAACTTTATGAAATTGACCTCAACCTGGTCGCGTCGGTGCTGAAGGCAGTGTCTTCTTCCTTTACGGACTATGTGATTTATGCAGCAAACGACAATGACATTGTAATTATCGCCAAGAATGGGTCCGCCATTGCTAATCAGGATTTTGCCATTTTAAAGAATCCCAAAATTGCCAGATCACTGAAACGGATACAGGTCAATAGCGGCGACGATCTTGCATTTCGTAAAAGAGGCTCCAAGCAGATCCTTGGCGACTTTCTCAAGTCGTTCCCGATACAGGCAAATTCGGATTATTACCCGATTCTTGACCAGAACGCAGTCCGCACCCGCTTTCTCGCTGCAGACGCAAGAGAACTGCTCTCCCTTGCGTGTAAGCCGCTGCCTGTTTTGGAAATGATGACAAGTTCTCCCTCGCCGCGGGATCATACCGATATCAGCCATTCACCGGACTTTATCGACGCCAACGCAGGGTATGCAGCTATGGCTCTGCGTGATTATTATTTGAGCGGCAGATTCGCGGAGAAATATTCAATCCTTCCAGCAGACATTAAGGAGAATGCTGTAAAGGTGAGACAGCTGTTTTTCTCTGAGTGCGGGGCTAGCTCAGATGATAGAATTGGCAATATATACAATACGATAGCCCTCCAGATGATTCCTTTCTTGCATCCGCATGAATTGGATGCCGTGTGGAAAAAATTGGAATCCGGAGCATGCGTTCAATCGTTTACGCCCAGAGATCAGCAATGGATTACGCTGTTTAAGGCGGTCGGGCAACGTAACGCTGCGGCCATGGCGAGCACTGCAAAGGCATTGTTCGAAAAAGAACAAGATCTGCAGGCAGGACCAATGAGGTATCTTGTGGCATCAGGCATGCTGGGCGACTTGGTTCAAGGCAAGAAAGAGGCATCCCTCAGTCTTTGGCAAAAATACCAGTCCAAGGGTGGCGGAAAGGGCCAGCAATCTCTCTTTCTTCGTTTGCTCGTCGCATTAAGTACTAAGAGATGAGAAGATCATCGAAGAATCCTTCTTGCGAGATAGAGCTAACGCAGGCAGCATGATACCAGGAATTGGGAAATTATCCGTATTGTTGATGTGTATATAAGAATCCCTCTGACTACGTAACGAGGTGCATGGAAAGAATATTTCGATATCGACGACAACAATGGCACCTACATCGAACCCTTATTTTGTTAAGGACTATATCAACCGTGACGATTTTTACCGGAACATGGGTACTGCGGAACTTGCGGTAAGAGATTTTCAGAGGCGTGTGACGTGGGTGGCGAAGAAGAGTATGGCCTATTTTGCCCTGATGAAAAGCGGTAGAATGCACGGCAAAAGACTACCTGCTTACGGGACGATCTCCTTGATGCGACGTGAATAAACGACGCGCTTCTTATTATCTTGCGGCTTTTGTTTCACTGATCACTCTCGTAGTGTATCTATCAGTTCTTCGAAATGATTTTGTTTCCTGGGACGACGATGCGTATGTCATGAATAATTATCATATTCTCTCATTAAATTGGACGTTCATGAGGTGGGCATTTTTCTCTTTCTATGAGAGCAACTGGCATCCTCTTACGTGGGTATCCCATGCCCTGGATTACGCAGTCTGGGGATTGAACCCCCTGGGGCATCACCTGACGAACATCGTGCTGCATGCAATAAATACGTCCCTCGTAGTGGTTCTGTGCATAAGGCTGATGAAAACGTGCAATGAGCGGTCGGCACCTGATAAGAAGGCATCCACGCTCCTGGATGAACGAAGAACAATGATCGCAGCAGGGGTGGCAGGTCTTTTGTTCGGACTTCATCCGGTGCATGTGGAGTCAGTTGCATGGGTTTCCGAGCGAAAGGACTTACTGTGCGGCCTGTTCTATCTGCTCAGTATTTCAGCCTATGTAAAATATATTCGCATTGAGGTTGAGGAGAAGAAGGCAACAACACGGTTTTTCAATAAGGCCTATCTGGCTTCTCTGCTCTTCTTCATCCTTGCACTGCTGAGCAAGCCTATGGCGGTGAGCCTTCCCGCGGTGCTTTTGATTTTCGACTGGTATCCTTTCCAGCGGATCCGGTCCTTGAAGTCGTTCAGGGACGCATGCGTGGAGAAACTGCCCTTTATTGTATGCAGCCTCATTTCGTCAATCCTAACGATCATGGCGCAAAGGACTGAAGAAGCGATGACGATGATGGCATTTGTGCCTTTGTGGGCACGCTTGCTTGTCGCGGTAAAGTCGGTCGCGGCCTATCTCGGGAAAATGGCGGTGCCTCTCGGTTTGTCCCCTTTTTATCCCTACCCTAAGCCGCGAGAGGTGACCCTGCTTTCGCCGCGATATTTTTTTGCGGTCATCTTGGTGGTCGGGATTAGCACAGTCCTTTTAGTGACCGCAAAAAAACAGAAGGTATGGCTGTCTGCGTGGGGGTATTATGTGGTGACNNCCCAGCCTCGGACCATTTTTTCTCCTAGGGTTAAGCACAGCATGGGTGTGGGCGAGAGCAGATTCCTTGAAGAAAGGGCGTCAAAGTGCCAAGTGGTTTACTGTTGCTGTGGGAATTTCTCTGTTGATTTCCCTGTCGATTGTGACGCTGAAGCAGATCGTCATATGGAAAAACAGCATGGGCTTCTGGAGTTATGTTATTGCGAAGGAGCCGAACCGTTTCCCCATTGCCTATAACAATCGCGGCTTAGCGTTTCAGACAATGGGGCAGTTTGGTCGGGCAATACAGGACTATACTACAGCAATTACCCTGAATCCTGTTGAGTATCTGGCCTATAGAAGCCGCGGCATCGCGTATTATGAAATGGGGCAGCTTGATCGGGCAATAGAGGACTTTACCGCAGCAATCATGCTCAGACCCACCCGCGCCGATCTCTATGCGAGTCGCGGCTTGGTGTTCGAAGCAATGGGTCAGTTTGACAATGCAATGGAGGACCTTAATAAAGCGATCACGCTCGATCCTTCCAGCGTCGATGCCTACCTAAACAGGGGGGTGACCTTTGAACATATGAATCAACTTGATCGGGCAGTTGAGGATTATGACAAGACAATCACACTAAATCCTTCAGATTTTTTGGCGTACACCAATAGGGGGATTGCCTTCAATAAGATGGGCCGGGTTGAGAAAGCTATCGAAGACTTTGATAAAGCACTTTCGTTGAATCCCAGTTTTGTTAAGGCGTATATTGAGCGTGGGGATCTTTATCAGAAATTAGGCAAGACAGAGCTCGCTATGAGAGACAATCAAAAGGCGTGTTCTTTGGGAAGCGAAGAAGGATGTGAGGCATTGCGCACTTACGGAAAGCAGTAGAGTGCAGGCTAAAAACACTGTGGATAAACGACGTATTCCAACCTATCTTGCCGGTGTTGTTTCATTGCTAACACTTGCGGTATACTTGCCGGCTCTTCGCAATGGCTTTGTTAACTGGGACGACGATGAGTATGTTATTAATAACTCTAACATTCACTCACTGAACGGAGCGCTTCTCAGGTGGGCATTTTCTGGTTTCTATGTGGGCAATTGGCATCCGCTCACCTGGCTATCTCATGCATTGGATTATGCTGTCTGGGGATTGAACCCCCTGGGGCATCACCTGACGAACATCGTGCTTCATGCAGTCAATACGTTTCTTGTCGTGCTGCTGTGCATGAAGTTGTTGGACATGGGAAAGGAGCGGTCGACGCCTGAAGGGGTGCCCACGTTTCTGGATGGGCGTGGGATCAAGATCGCAGCAGGGGTAACGGGTTTGTTGTTCGGACTTCATCCGATGCATGTGGAGTCAGTGGCGTGGG
>DMNE01000341.1:6948-8942 GCA_003453735.1 Nitrospiraceae bacterium
AAGCCCATGGCGGTGAGTCTTCCCGCTGTGCTGTTGCTGCTGGACTGCTATCCCTTCCGACGGATCAGGACTTTGAAAGCATTCGGGGGTGCCTGCGTGGAAAAGCTGCCCTTTATTGCCTGCAGTCTTGTTGTTTCGGTAGTGACCTTGTTCGCACAGGAAGTTTTCAGCGGTGGAGTACCGCTTCAGGCAGCATCCTTTGCAGTGAGATTAATAGTGGCTGCGAAGGCGCTCATCGGATATCTCTGGAAGCTGGGAATACCGATTCATTTAATTCCTCTCTATCCCTATCCAGAGAACATATCTTTTTTATCGTTCGACGATCTTTCAGCAATAACTCTTCTGGGTGTGATTATCACTGTAGGCATATTTTTTAGAAAAAAACAAAAAATAGTATTGACCATCTGGGGATATTACCTTATCACGTTGCTGCCAGTGATCGGCATCGTGCAGGTGGGGAACCAGTTCATGGCAGACAGATATGTGTATTTGCCCAGCATCGGACCATTGCTTCTTATAGGATTAGTCGCAGCATGGGTTTGGGCGAAGGCGGATTGCCTGAAACAATGGGGCCCGGCGGTTAAAGCTTTCACTGCCGCTGTGGCAATAGCCTTGGTCATTTCACTGTCCTATGCCACGCTGAAACAGATCGCCATATGGAAAAACAGCATAGCCCTTTGGAGTTATATTATAGCGATGGATCCCCGTGGTATTCCCATTGCCTATACGAATCGCGGCGTGGCTTTTAGGGAGACAGGACAGCTGGATCGAGCAATGCAGGATTACAATACGGCAATTACTTTGAAGCCTACCGAATATAAAGCCTATAATAATCGAGGCGTTCTGTTTTATGAAACAGGGCAACTGGACCGGGCAATACAGGACTTTAATGTCTCAATTACGACGAAGCCCACCAATGCTGATACTTATGCGAATCGCGGCAGGGTGTTTCAGGAAATGGGGCAGAATAGGCGGGCACTAGAGGACTTTGATAAAGCAATTACTCTGAATCCCGCTAATTATATGGCTTATTATAATCGGGGCATAGTCTTTGGGGAAATGGGTCAGCGTGACGGCGCACTAGAGGACTTTAATAAAGCGATAACCCTGAATCCCTCCTCTGCCGATGCCTATACAAGTCGCGGCTTCGTGCTTGAAGAAATGGGGCAGCTTGATCGGGCGATGAAGGACCTGAATAACGCGATCACATTAAATCCTTCCAGCGGTGACGCCTACCTGAACAGAGGGGTAGTCTTTGCGCATATGGGGCAACTCGATCGGGCACTGCAAGACTATGGCAGGGCGATCGAGTTGGACCCTTCCGATTCTTTAGCCTATAGCAACCGAGGCATAGTCTTCGCTAAAATGGGCCGGGTCAATGAGGCTATCGGGGACTATACCAAGGCGCTTTCCTTGAATCCTGATTTTGTTAGGGCATATATTGACCGCGGTGATCTTTATCGGAAAACAGGCAGCGCAGAGCTTGCCGAGAGAGATTATCAAAAGGCATGTGATTTGGGAAACAAAGAAGGATGTGACGCATTGCGCATATACAGAAAGCGGTAGGGCGTATGATAAACGCAGGAATCTACTGTCCGAATTGCCAGGCGGAATTGAACATTCTGCGCCACGGTGCCAGGACGCAGAGGGCGGTGAAAGCTGCTAAAGGATCCTCAATAAACCGGAAATATTTGCTGAATGAATAGACGACACGTTTCATACTCTCTTGCCGGTTTCGTTTCTCTTCTGACCCTTGCAGTGTATCTGCCGGCTCTTCGCAATAATTTTGTTAACTGGGACGATGGTGATTATGTCATCGATAACCTTAACATTCGCTCATTGGATGGAGCGCTTCTCAAGTGGGCATGCTTCGGCTTTGGTGCGGGCAACTGGCATCCGCTCACCTGGCTATCTCATGCATTGGATTATGCTGTCTGGGGATTGAACCCCCTGGGGCATCACCTGACGAACATCGTGCTTCATGCAGTCAATAC
>DMNE01000456.1:0-145 GCA_003453735.1 Nitrospiraceae bacterium
ATATGCCTGTATCTTCCCCTTGTCAAGCAAGTCCGGTGACTGGTTGTAATGCCTTGCCAGGCCTGCAACAGCCGATACGTAGGCTTCCTGCGTATTCGGTGCAAACCTCCTCAACTTCATGTCGTTCAGCATCTTTTGGCGTAGC
>DMNE01000456.1:213-2459 GCA_003453735.1 Nitrospiraceae bacterium
TTGGCATGTGCACAAAACTTGGACAACTGACATAAAGTAGATAACTGCCGCGTCAGCGGCTTAGTTCAACCCCGCTTATGTGGAGCTTCACATAAGGGGGGAAAACAACAAAAATTAAACTGTGCTACTCGCGAGGATTTGTGGCTGTAACAAACGCGCTATGGTTTTTTGGAGGGCGTTTTATTCCGATCGTAATCTTTACAGTTCCGGTTTCCTGAGGTATCGGATTGTCGAGTCAACACCACATAAAGAACTTTATCGAAGTGATGCGCGCCTATACTAGACATGGCAGAAGAGTGGCTCTACAACTGTCCGCAACCGTCCGGAATAGGTGTCCGCATAGCTCAGGAACGGCGCCGCGACCAGACGGAATGGGTGTCCCCAAACGCCGGAATACGCATTTCTTTGGGTTCCTTTAACCCGAGTCTGAGTCCCCAAGATGTAGTGGCTGAGCATTTGCGATTTATTTTCCATCCAGATAAAGTTAAAAGTTTCATGAAAGCCGAGACGAAAACAATAGTGGATGGGGTTCCGTCGGCGTATGAGAGCGTAGTTGAGAAGTCGGAGGTGGTACACGCGACGGCTATTAAGGAACAGCAGGGCTTTTCCAGTAAAGGAGGTTTGGATGAATCAAGACCACAATATCTTGTGGATAGCGACACTCCATCACGAAGCAGCTTTCTTTGTATGACATCAAGACAGATCTTTACCGCCTGAACAAAAATTGACGCCGGTAATATGCCGAAAGAAGTCAATAGCATCGCCACCGCACCGGTTTGGCATATCAGCCGGCAACAACTCATTGAGATTGTTCTCATGCTTAACCATCACTTGCTGTCCATCATATCAAGACCTGACATTAAGTCAATATCAACAATACTTGTGCTTATGAAACCGTGGTCGATCACCTTAGACACCCAGAACCCCGCAGCGTTAAGCCTGTCTTTCAGTTCCCAGAGCGTTTCTTCGGTCTCCACGCCGAAAGAAACGTGATCGAAGATAAATGGCCCGGCGGTCGGATAGCCATGCTCTTTTTCGGCAAGAGGTTCGACCTCGGCCACTCGAAAAAGGGCGATCAGATCGTTCCCGGAGACTTCGAAAAAATAGTGTCGATACCCGGGTTTTCCAAACCCGCGACCAATCTCATGCCGAGCAAATCCATCCAGCAACGGATGGTCTTATCCATGTTGCCAGTTGCCATGGCCAGATGATTGATTCCATTGTACTTTATCATGAGATCTCTCCCCTGAACGATATTTTCCTCGGGATATTATCGATGAGTGCTGACAAAAATCAAAAATTGATTTCTGCGACGCATTTTATTTAGAATAATAAAAAATTTGGAGGTGATTCTTACATGTACATGGTATCGGTAAACGGACAGTCATGCACAGGCTGCGAAGAATGTGTGAATGTCTGCCCTCAGGGCGTATTCCAGATGGCGGAGAGCAAATCAGACCCTTATCAGACAGCTGAATGTGTTTTTTGTGAGAGCTGCCTGGGGGTCTGTCCCTCGGGTTCGATAACGATCAAAGAGATGTAAGCTTACAAGGACCGGACTCAATGAGAAGGGGATGCTGGTTCCAGCATCCCCTTCTCATTGGCGCGACTTTCCTTGAGGGCACTAACAGTAAAAACACCCCTAACTCTTCTGGATATAAAGCTCCCAGTGTCCCTCGTGCTTTACAGACTCAAATTTGTATTTCTGCTTGTCGGCAAATCTCGGAATGGAATCTTCAGCCGAGGCCGGGGCATCGCACAAAATCTTAAGCACGCTCCCACCCGGCAATTTCTCCAATGCCTTCTTCGTTAATACCAGGGGATAAGGGCATACCCTTCCCAGTACATCTAGGGTTTCTGCTGGTGTCATAGAACTAAGTTCTCCCATATACTCCTCCTTAAAAGAATAAGAGATGGTCCGCTGCTTCCATCTCTTTCTGAATCTCGCTGAATAAAACGACATGTGCGTTGGTCTCTCCGCCGATATCCTCGGCATCCATGACAACAGAATCTTCCGAAAGGCCGAATCGCTCCATGTCCTCTTTACAGTACAAAACCTTGAGATCAAGAAGCAGGGAATTTTTCAAATGCTGCTCGATACTCGTTATCCCATACAGGTTCATTGCCTTCTGATTTTTGAGACAGTTTAGCACACCATCTCCATAAAAGGCCACGACAGGCTCTACCATGTCACCGTCCGCGAGATATATCTCTACTGTCTGGCTCGAAATTGCGTGAGTCAGTGC
>DMNE01000456.1:2619-4668 GCA_003453735.1 Nitrospiraceae bacterium
CAGAATAATCCTTAAAAGCCTTCTGCCCCTTCTTAGAAAGCATGGTGGCGTTACCGGAAAGCCAAAGATCAACTTTGTGCCCCTTTTTCACTGCGGCGTCAGATAGCTTTACCGCAAAATCAAGGGATAATGACCCGACGAGAGAAGAAAAACAGCCAATAGTCAATTTACCCATAATTCCTCCTATATCCAAATAACTTTTTCGTACTCATTAAATATTAAGTCGACAAGATCGCTGTACGTCACGGGTTTCACCCTACGGTCAATCTGCGCAGCAGAGAATCCTTTTGTCTCCAAATCTTCTGAGAGAACATACAGGTGAGAACTTTTCTCCAAAACTGAAGAAGCCCTTCCGCCCTCCTTCACTGCAGCATGATAAACACCGTTACTGACAAGGATAATCCCGAGTTTATCAGCCGTTAGCCTTGATAGGATATCGTCCATATTCCTGAAGTCGCTGACAAGAACACCTAACTTCATAGAACCACCTCCTGGAAAGAATTTGGGAGTGATGCACCGATTTTTATATCACTTAATCAGGCAAATTGTAAACAAAAAATCCTTTATAATTTTATTAAAATAAGTTATAAGTAATCATATGCGCTATGATACTACCTTGATAAGGGGCGATGTCGGCAATCCGGCCATTGTTTTTGTCCATGGTCTTGGCATGGATAAACATATTTGGGACTCCCCTGACGAGTCCAGGATACTTGGTGGCAGGTTCCCCGTCGGCTTGCTCGTCCGTGAAGAACCGAAGTCAGAGGCTGACGTCGATGAGCATTCTGTAACAAAACGGTTATCTTTTGGCAGACACCAAAAACATCTCACCACTCTTTTCCACGATCTCAAAAAGCAGGGTTTTCCGCTCCTAGCATGGAGTCAGCAGAGGCCGTCTGCCGAAATAGCTATCGCCGTTTCAGAGTTAAGAGATTTACTGGCCACCCACAAAGACTACTGCCGTCAAGGGATAATCCTTGTAGGCCACAGCAGGGGAGGGCTTGTTGCGCGGAAATACGTCGCCTCTGGAGATGAAAGGGTAAGAGGCCTGCTGACCCTTGCCACTCCGCACAGGGGCAGCAGGATGGCGCAATGGGTCGGGTATCTCTCCCCTTTGGCGTCCCTTCTCAATCCCCTCCTATCGGAGACAGAGAAAGGGACGTTACTCTATACCGTAAAAAGGATAGCCGAATTCCTCTCGAGTAAGGCCGTTAAGGAGCTGCTCCCCGATTCCCTCTTCTTTAAATCCCTCGAAGATGGAGAAGTGGATGGAGTATATTACTGTTCTGTTGGCGGGAATGATCCAACACTTTTTTCCCTCTACATGGCCGTTAAGGGAAAAGTGCAGAATAGTAGTGCACGGAGAACTGTCGCCAAGTCAAAAGAGATTTTCTCTGTCCCTGAGGTTTTTGAAAAATTGCTCCCGGAGAAGCTCTTCCCCGAGGAAATGAAGAAAGGCAGGGGGGATGGCCTTGTCTCCCTTGAGAGCTCGATGCTCCCTTGGGCTCATCAACGTCACGCATTCGCCGTTAATCATGCAGAGATCCTATTCGATGAAGAAGTGAGAGCCAGAGCGAAGGATTTCGTGAATTGGATCGTCAGGCAATGACCACCTCAATTGTTTCTGCTCTTGCAATAATCATATTGATTGTTCTTGCTTGTATAATAGTTATGTTGATTCATACTGCCCTCTTCTCAGGAATAAAAAGATCTTGACATGAATCATTTTAATGTGATAATAATTTTAAATACCGCTTCCCTACATACCCGATCGCGAGACAACGAGGGGTCATTGCTTCTCTTTGTGACATCTTGGGAAAGACAACATGCCATGATGAAGCATAACCTCTTGATTCCATGGATGTTGACAACGGATGGATTATCGAATACGATATGGGATGAGCGACTCGGCCGGGGCAGAAGATCGAGACTCAAGCGTTTTCTGCTGACTATTACTGTTGACGCTGGTATTGTGCGTGGGGAGATGTCAATCCTAAAGAGCCACGGAAGCAATGTTTATGAGCTGCAAGGATTGCCTCTTTTGCAGAG
>DMNE01000461.1:0-1905 GCA_003453735.1 Nitrospiraceae bacterium
AGCCTATGAATATTCAATAAACTTCAAATGTCTTATCGGTCTCTGGAGACAAAAACTTTAGGGCGCAATAAGGTGCATGGCTTGCAAAAAATGGGATAAGTACTTGGTTACGAATTCTGAGTCCGAGGAAAGGCCAGTAACCTGCTGTAATAGAAGGATAACTTTTGAACTGTGTCCTTATGCTTCTTTGTCCGCCTTGGGGGAGACGTATGAAACCTTTAACAGCCTTGCCCTAGACCAGCGGATCGGTGTGCACCGGTGCCATCGCATCCTCCCTTTTTTGAGATGGGTCTCAACCCGTGTACCTTCACGGAACGAAAGGGGGTGATATTGACGTGCACTACCACAACATTCGCAGAAAGGAATGCATCGACTCAAAAAGGCTTCGCAAAACGGCCCTGGATCGACGAACAGCGATAGCCTAAAAACAGAGCATAAAGGAGAAAATGGTACTATATCAGACAAACTTCACGAAAACCGAACACTCACCATAACATATCACGGTCCGACTTGCCGTGATGGTTCACAGGTTTTCGCCATCTCCGGGATATGCAGCTCAATTGTGGCTGTCAACTGATACACAAGCCGGTGCATCAGTTGCAAATATCTTTGAGGAACTCTCTCAGCCCGTCACACAGCACTGTCATCACCCTCATAACGGCCGAGCAATGAAGCGATAAAGCGGAGATAATTAGGGTCCTTTTCTATGATCTCAACTCCCATTCCATGTTTTGAGGCAATGGTAGTTGCCTCTGTGACCTTCTCAAACCATTTGACCTTTACTTTTAGCTTTGCCGTCATTCCGTCGTTTAAATGAAGAACAACGTCAAGTATTGTGTCAGGTGGCAACGGCGAGTTTGTCTGTATGAAAAGTCCTCGTAGAGACAAATCAGTAGATATCCCTCTATGCACAGTATTGTTTGTGACAAATTCTATTTTGCAGTGCTTTCTGAATCTTTTTCGTCGTCGTGTATTACTCATATTTTCTGCTCTGGCCTGGACTACTAGAGTAGTGATTCCTTGTAAAGTGTCATCGATTTTGTATCAGGTTTTCACCTTGACATGTAAAGTTTAAAATAGCGCAATACAGTGCCGATATGGATATCCACACGCTTCTTATCGACACTTTGAGAAAAAACTTTAATCATAATCTGAACGATTCTCAATCTGAACGATTCTCAAACTGAGACACAGGAAAATCACTTAAACGGCGATAGATGGCCGTTCTAATAGTTTTAGAACCGACAAAAATCTATCGACCAATAAGTTAAGAGATTATGCAGAAAAGCGAGGATGAAAGCAAGTGCACGATCACAAAGATGGAAGGTAACGACATACACAAAGATGGGCAGGGGCGGTTGGCGCTTCAGACATGTGGATACATATCGGGGGTGAATGGGGCCTCTACAATGATCATATTCAATCATTTCCTCGAACATTCCCTCCAAGAGGCAGCAACGTAATGCTAGTGTAATGTCCCATAAATAGCTGGTGTTATTTAAAAGTTTGTGATAGACTATTTGCATGCCTCGGCATGCTATACAGGTGACGTTAAGCGAGATAGATAGCCAAGAATTGAAACGGTGGGTAGGTGCGCATCGGACGCCACAACAGGTCGCACAGCGCTGTCGGATAATATTGGCGGCAGCGGCGGGCAGNNGCGGCAGCGTTTCTGTAGTGAAGGGCCTGACTGCTTATGGGAAGTAGCGATAGGCCGCGGTCGTAAGCCACACTTAACAACGGACAAGATCGAGGAAGTTATAAATGCGACACTGCAAAGCAAGCCTGAAGGTGCCACACATTGGAGTTGTCGGACAATGGCTGAGGAGCAAGGAATAGGCAAGTCAACGATTAACCGTATTTGGCAAAGCCACGGCCTTCAGCCGCACCGAATCAAACAGTTCA
>DMNE01000461.1:1983-6363 GCA_003453735.1 Nitrospiraceae bacterium
TTGTGGAACAATGACACATGATTACAAGCGTAACGGTACTACAACGCTTTTTGCGGCTCTCGAATTGGCCCAAGGGAAAGTGATTGGTCAGTGTTACGCCAGACATCGTCATCAGGAGTTTCTCAAATTCTTGAAGCGGCTGGATTCCGAGTTTCCCGGCGATATAAAGCTGCATTTGGTGATGGACAATTATGGTACCCATAAGCACCCCAAGGTTAGGGATTGGCTACAGAGACATCGGCGTTTTGTGCCTCATTTCGTTCCGACCAGTTCAAGCTGGCTGAATTTAGTAGATCGCTGGTTTGGAGAGTTGACCGGAAAACGGATACGTCGTGGTACCTTTATAAGTGTCGATGACCTTATTGCTGCAATTGATGAATACATGCAGGCTTGGAACGCAAACCCAAAGCCATTCATGTGGACAGCAACAGTTGAATCAATCATGACAAAACTCTCTCGATGCAAACAAACTCTGGAAAAGATTCAGCCAGGCTGCACTTTACCACGTACTCGCAAAACAAGAAAAAAATAACACCAGTCGTTTATGGGACACTGCACTAGATGCTCCCGTATATCACCTTATGAAGGAGCGTGGTAGGAATCATTCCCCAGACCAAAAAATTCAGAGGGCCCGGGTACTTCATGGCTATTGTCTTCTTGATTCCTCAACTTGAGATCCGAAAAGATGTCTCACCTGTCGTTGGTAAAGTAAAGAGAAAGAGGTTTTGTCATCGGTAGAATCTCATTAGTTTTGTGGGAGAGACACCCAGGGAATAGAGAGAGCGTATTGTCCAGTTCCGCAAGGTGCAATAAAGGATACCTTCTGTTTCCCATCTTCTGGGGGAGGTTTTCACTTTTTCCGAAACGATGCAAATTTTGTCTCCCGCTTTTTTCAGCCGTCTCATGAACTCAACATCTTCCATTAACGGCATCTCCTTAAACCCACCCACCGCATGGAAATAGTCTTTTCGTATGAATGGCGCCTGGTCTCCGTACGGTATCCTCGTAATACGTGAGCGTACGGATGCAGCTTTTTCTATGATTCTGAAGATGGGCCTGTCGGATTGTATGCTTAAGTCAAAGGCCCCGCCTACAATGTCTTTCTTCTCCATTACCGAGGAAATATTCTGTAAAGCGCTTTTGGGGAGCCTCGTGTCGGCATGCAGGAAGAGTAAGATATCCCCCCGTGCTAGAGATGCTCCCTTATTCATCTGCTTCGAGCGTCCTCTTTCGGCGATGACTGTTCTTACTTCTCGGTTTTGTATCGCTCGTATGGTTTCTCCGGAGGAACTCCCGTCGACGACGATGACTTCAAAGGTGTCATCACGCGGTAAGGAAAAAACCGTATCGATCGTCAGATTGATAATAGATGTTTCATTGCAGACAGGGATTATGATTGAGATTCTGTAGTTCATCCTAACTTGCGCACAACGAACTAGCTTTTACCTAGAGCTGTCATCCGTTTTTCATGATAGAGGACAGCGTATAGGATGTGCTCAAATCGGCATCTTTGTTTCGCATATAAAGCGATCGGAGATCATTTATGATATCGACGTCTCTGATATGTCTGTAGGGCTCAAGCCGCTTGAGAATCCAAAGAGCCGGGAAGTATTTATCTGCATGACGTTGGTACTGCCGCAGTTAGGACACGTTTTATCTTCGGTATCGTCTACTGCCGATGGAGGCATCAGACAGTAGTTTCCGCATGCCCGACAGACGTATTCTGGATGCATCATAAATTCTTTCCCCCTTTTGTTATATTGTATCCGTGGTTATGCTCCGAGCTTGCAGGGGATAATTGCTATGAGAGATTTCTGCAAGTTCGGATATGGTAAATTTACAGCAACGGCCCCTTTAAAATCAACCAACAAGAGTGTAAATCCAGGCAAGTGTAGAACAAGGACAAAATCCCCCCTGGTTGGGATTGCTCCATCTCGCAAGAGTGAAAACGACGTTTTAAATCGGCAAAATGATTCCTTGTAAATGCGGTAATCGTCAGGTAATGTAAGAATGAGTATGGATGTGAGAAAGATTGTTGTTAAGCAGTCCGAGGCAGGCCAGAGGATAGATATATTCCTTGCAAAAAAAACCGGGATTACCCGCTCGCAAATACAAAAGCTCATTGAGTGCGGCAACGTTTCGACAGAGGGCAGGACTGTCAGCCGGAGCTACAGGGTCAAACCGCACGATGTCTTTTTCCTGAGCACATCTGCTCAAAAAGTCGAAGGTCTTGTTCCTGAGCCGATACCTATCGGGCTTCTTTATAAAGACACCCATATCATCGTTGTTGATAAACCAGCAGGCATGGTTGTCTATCCTGCGGCTGGCCACAGCCGGGGGACCCTCATGAATGCTATTGCGTATCATTCTGAAAAACTCGCCTCAACCGGAGGTCCCTTGCGACCCGGTGTGGTCCACAGGCTTGATAAAGACACTTCAGGGGTTATGGTCGTTGCCCTTGATGATGCAGCGTATTATAACCTCATTAAACAATTCAGAGAGAGGACAATACACAGGAGATATGTAGTCCTCGTTTACGGAAATCTAAAAAATGATACCGGAGAAATAGCCCTTCCGATCGGCCGTTCTGAGTCGGACCGCAAGAAGATGTCTACAAAGACGAGAAGGAGGGGGAAGGAGGCTGTCACCCGGTGGAAGGTCCTGAAGAGATTCGAGTGCGCAACCTTGATAGAGGCTCAACTTGGCACAGGAAGGACGCACCAGATACGGGTTCACTGTGCATCGATCGGACATCCTGTCATAGGCGACAAGACGTACGGTAAAAAGACTGAAGTCGAGATAAAGAAAAAAAAGATACCGGTTCTGCGCCAGATGCTCCACGCGCAAACATTGGGATTTCATCACCCGGCAACAGGCGAATACGTGGAATTTTCGAGTCCTGTGCCCGATGATATGAGAGAACTCCTGGGCATCCTATCTGAATACGACTGCTTCGGTCCGTGAAACTCTCGGAGGAGGGGGCGGCACTCTTGAAGGATAGCCCACGGGGATGATCGCAACGGGCTTGAGATTTTGAGGCAAAGCCAGTATAGTTGATACTTCGCTGTCCCTGAATGCCCCGATCCAGACCGTGCCGAGACCATGCGCGTATGCGCACAGCATCATCCCCATGACACTGGCTGCAACATCTTGTATCGTATAAAGGGTAATGCCCCTGTCGCCATATCTGTTTGCGATCCTATAATCGGTACAACCCACGATCAGCAAGGGTGCCTCTGCGATAAAACCTTGATTTAATGCAGCAGAAGCGATCATCTCTTTCATCCTGTGATCGCGAACAAAGTAGAACTTTCTTGCCTGGAGATTCCCTGCACTCGGCGCCCATATCAATGCATCAATGAGCACATCGATGATCTCATCCGGAATGTCCTTTTTCTGGAAGTTTCGGATGCTTCTGCGTCCTTTGACTGCCTGGAGCACATCCATGTTTGGGCCTCTTTTTAAAGTTTCAGCAGAGTTAATCCCGACAATGGGTCAAATTCTCTCACAGCGCTTACCCCATTGATTTCGATCATTACCGCCTCGAGGACGAGGAACGTCTCTGCCTTTTCTCTCATGCAACCGACCTTCACAGAATCCCCTTTGCCGTAAGCGCCGTGGAAATGAATCTTCGGTTCGTCACCTTCGTAGAATATAGTGCCAAAGCCTAAAACCTCGTGGCTTTCACCGAGTTCCCTCCAGACAGGGACGGGTGGCAACTCCTCTTTTGCAGGGCCTACAACGATCCTTGCTTCACGCATGCCGCCGACAACGTAAATTACTGCCGCCTTGATATTTTCTTTCTTTGCGATGCTGACCAGGTTCCCTAAAACGTCTTCTCTATCCTCAAATCGCGATATAACAACCCTTCCTAACTGTCCCACCTGATAGTGCATAGTAGTTCTCACTCCTTTTCATTATCATTGATATGAGCTTTTTCCCCTCTTTGAGCGGCCGCTTTGTTGTGAGCAGAGCGAAGCACCATCATCTTTTGCGTGACGATTCTCTTCTCTCTCGAAAAGCATCCTCATTTTCATATTACAGAATAAAGGACAAAATCGCAATAAAGGGGACAAAAGCGCGCGTCTCTTGAGTACCGGCTTCGGCATAAGATATATGATACGGTATCCCCTGTCAAAGAAATTTGCAGATACCGTATTTTTTTTGAAAGTGTGTAAAGAGGTTCTTAGATTTTAGAAGGCCGGAAGGGCATTTTCTGCCTTAATTCTATTAAAAACATTTCATCTCATCGCTGAGAGATTGCTATTTAAAAACCTGTTCTGGTATCATTTGAGTTATCATGGTGAAGTTATGTGGTAAGAAGGGAATAGCCGGAGAGTGCTTTGCGTAAAACATTCTGCATAACTGTCCTGCTCATTC
>DMNE01000421.1 GCA_003453735.1 Nitrospiraceae bacterium
TTATCTGTATGAAAATCAGTGTTAATTCCGATGCACAAAAAGGGTACAGCGGGGAAAAAAGAGGCTCTCACTCGTAATCCTTCATTTTCTTCGATCCCTTTACTAACGATGTTAGAACTGGTAGATGCAGAAAGCTACATAACAATTTGTTGTTCCTTGTCCTCTTCACAGAGATCAAATAGCCTATCGGCATAGGCGCCTATATAATGATGCCAGTGGAAGGTCCGTGGTGATAACCGGCCAGGAGAGATGGGGCGTCCGCAGGTCGACGCTATCTTTCGGGCTTAAAGAAAAGGACCGAGAGGGGAGGGAGCGTACAGTCTATCGAATACGACCTCCCTTGAAAAGGAATGGGTTTTGCCAAGATGCCGCCGCTGTTGCCCACGTCACTGCCCCAATAGAAAGCAGAGTCGCTATTAAGCATCTCACGGTAGAAGCCTGGTTCGGGAACGCCGATCTTGTAATGGAGCCGCGGAACAGAGGTGAAATTGCAGACAACTACTATGAAGTCCCTGGGATCTCTTGCTTTTCGGATGAATGAGATGACACTCGCCGCGGAATCGTGAAAATCTATCCATTCAAATCCCCGATAGTCAAAATCGACCTCGAAGAGAGCCGGCTCAGCCCTATAAAAGAGGTTGAGGTCCTTTACAAACCTCTGGAGCCCCTTGTGAGGTTCATGTTCGAGGAGATGCCAGTCGAGGCTTTTGTCAACGTTCCATTCGTCCCACTGGCCGAAATCTCCACCCATAAAGAGGAGCTTCTTGCCGGGATGACCGAACATGAAGCCGAGAAGCAATCTCAGATTCGCGAACTTCTGCCACATATCGCCAGGCATCTTGTCCAATAAAGATCGTTTCCCGTGCACCACTTCATCGTGCGATAACGGGAGGATAAAATTTTCGGTGAAGGCATAGAGGAGGCTGAAGGTTAGACTCCCCTGATGATATTTCCTGTGGATGGGATCCTTCGTAAAATATTCCAGGGTGTCGTTCATCCAGCCCANNAGGCCGCCGAGATAGGTCGGCTTCGAGACCTGAGGCCACGCCGTGGATTCTTCTGCGATGGTGAGGATACCAGGATGATACTGATGGGTCAACTCATTGAACTTCTTGAGGAAATCTATGGCCTCGAGGTTCTCACGACCGCCGTACATGTTCGGGATCCATTCGCCTTCTTTCCTTGAATAGTCGAGGTAAAGCATAGATGCGACGGCATCGACACGGAGGCCATCAATATGATACCGCTCGAGCCAGAAAAGTGCGTTGGAAAGCAAATAAGCCCTCACCTCGTTCCTTCCATAATTGAAAATCATCGTTCCCCAGTCAGGGTGAAACCCCTTTCTCGGGTCTTCATGCTCATACAGACTTGTTCCATCAAAAAAACCGAGACCATGGCCGTCGGTCGGAAAATGCGCAGGCACCCAATCGAGGATGACCCCAATCCCGGCCTGATGACACTGGTCTATGAAATACATGAAATCCTTGGGCTCTCCGAACCTGCTGGTAGGCGCAAAATATCCTATGGTCTGGTAACCCCATGATGCGTCAAGAGGATGCTCGTTGATCGGCAGAAGTTCTAAATGGCTATATCCCATCTCTTTAACATAGGGGATGAGTTTTCCTGCGAGCTCATGGTAAGTCAGCCATCGATTGCCTTGCTCGGGTGCCCGCATCCATGAGCCGAGGTGAACCTCATATATCGAGAGGGGAGATTCGAACCAGTTTGCATGGCTCCGCTTCTCGATCCATGAAGAATCATTCCATGCATATCCGCTTATGTTGTAAACAACAGAGGCGGTCTTCGGTCTTTGTTCGAAATAGAAACCAAAGGGGTCGGACTTCTGGGTAAGATACTTCCGGACTTTCGATCGTATCTCATATTTATAGATCTCACCCTCCCCAAGCCCGGGGATAAAGCGCACCCAGATCCCAGATGAGCCGAGCTGTCGCATAAGATCTGCTTGGGCATCCCAATTGTTAAAGTCTCCGATGACACTCACTCTATTGGCATTTGGTGCCCATACGGCAAAGTGTACTCCTTTTACGCCATCTATCTCAATGACATGGGCGCCTAGTTTTTCGTACTGTTTATAGTTACTGCCCTCGCCGATGAGGTGAAGGTCAAACTGAGTCAGAATCGTTTCTTCTTTTTGGGGGCTCATAAAGTACTCCTCATAGGGTTATTTCTTGATATTTCTGAAAATCGACCCTCGCAATCTCAGAACCTTAACGTTCCCGCTGGCTCGCGGCGGTATACTGGAAACAGCGACGCAGAAATTCCACGGCATCCCGAAAAAAATTCATTTCTGCATTAAAAACTGGCACAAATGCCGCTTTTCCTCTCAGCCTCTAGTCCATTTACCCGCCTTTATTGAAAAATTGTAACAGATTTCAAGGGCGTTTGAAAGGGAAAAGATCCGTCGTATTGTCGCAAACAGCACAAAACACATACCTTGAAACTCGCCATCTCTTGTGCTAAGCTTAATGGTATCTAACCGGTAGGATTTCGGAAAGTATCTCAGCAGCAAGGACTCTGGCCTGAGGGGAGCCGCGGAGTGACTGAAAAACCGTCCTGGGAAAATGCGTCCATTCAGGGGACCCAACCGACGTTGTTGGTGTCCGCCGAAGACAAGGAGGGCTCTGAATATGAAACCGCGGGTTACTTTAGCGAGTTAAGTCAACGGTTCTGGGAGAGGATATGTTTGTTGTTATGATTGCCTCAGAGTGCGCACCCGTGGCCAAGGTTGGCGGCCTCGCCGACGTGGTTTTCGGGCTGAGCAGAGAACTGGAAATTCGTGGGCATGTGGTTGAAATCATCCTGCCCAAATACGACTGCATGAGCTATGACCACATCTGGGGATTCCAAGTATCCTATCAAGATCTATGGGTACCATGGTACAACGGAGCGATACATTGCACTGTCTGGTTTGGCTTTGTGCACGGCCGGAAGTGTTTCTTTATCGATGCTCATTCTGCCGACAACTTTTTCAATCGTGGGACTTATTACGGCTTTCCCGATGAAAATAGGCGCATGGCCTTTTTTACCAAAGCGGCCTTGGAGTTCATGCTCAAGGCCGGCAAGCGGCCCGACATCATTCATACCCACGACTGGCAGACAGCTTTGGCACCGGTGTTATTGTTTGAGATATACAAATTCCAGGGTATGGAAAACCAGCGGGTATGCCACACCATCCACAATTTCAGACATCAGGGAGTCGCCGGCGCGGACATTCTCTGGGGCACTGGCCTCGGACGGCCTGAATATTACTTCTCGAAAGACCGTCTAGGCGACGACTTCAACCCCAGTGCTATCAACTTCACGAAAGGGGCCGTTGTTTACTCGAACTTTATCACCACGGTTTCGCCCCAACACGCTTGGGAGGTGCGGCACACGGATCAGGGCTACGGACTGGGGCACATTTTGCACATGCACCAGCAGAAGTTCGGGGGTGTTTTGAACGGAATCGACTACGAAATGTGGAATCCTGAGACTGATGCCCATATCCACCATCATTACAGCGTCGACTCTCTTGATGGTAAATACAGAAACAAAGAAGCGTTACGTGACCGGCTCTTACTGCGTAAAGATTACAAGCCTTTGATTGCCTATGTAGGGAGGCTGGATACACAGAAGGGGCTGCATCTTATTCGCCACGCGCTTTTCTATTCCTTATGGAATGATGCCCAATTCGTCTTATTGGGCTCCGGCCCCGAACTGGGTATAAATGATTACTTCTGGCAGCTCAAGCACTACCTCAATGAAACCCCCGATTGCCATCTTGAGATCGGCTTTGATGAGAAACTGGCTCATATGATTTATGCAGGCGCGGATATGATTGTCGTGCCCAGCATGTTCGAGCCTTGTGGCCTCACCCAAATGATCGCTTTGAGGTATGGTACGGTGCCCATTGTGCGCGCGGTAGGGGGCTTGGTGGACACGGTGTTTGATTGGGATTACTCGTCAAAGCCGCTTTCGGAGCACAACGGATATGTGTTTTATCAGGCTGACTATCAGGGGCTCGAGTCGGCGATGCGCCGGGCCATAGGATTGTGGAACCTCTACCCTGAGGAGTTCCGGCGGCTCATTGTCAACGGCATGCACTACGACTATTCGTGGAACCATCCAGGGCAAAACTATTTGAACATCTATGAGCACATTCGCCACAAGTAACCGCTGCGCCGTTAGCATCCTCGGGCCCTTTTTCGGGTCACGATCTGTTGGCGCCCAAGGTACTACGCGACAGGAGGCGATTGTAAAGGAGAGAGGAATGAATGAGTTGCCAGAATACATAGACGGCCTTCCCAATATCTCAGGGTCGGAAAGCCTCATCGACCATGTAATCGCAGAAAGCCGCAACCGGCCCGTGTTTGCGCCGAATAGTGCCATCGATTTCGCTCGCATCCGCAGCGCTTGTGCCATCGGGCTCCATATGCACCAGCCGCTGATTCCTGCCGGCGGGGATGACTTGAGGACCGCAGCCATTATCAGCAACCTGCAATACATGATGGAGCATCAGAATATTGGCGACAATCACAATGCGTCGGTTTTNNCGTTGGTGCTACAAGCGCATGGGGGAGTTCGTTCCGCAACTTCTCAATGAAGGCAAGGCGCCACGCGTGATGCTGGAGTACTCTGGTACGCTGCTGCACGGGCTGCGCCGTATGGGACTGGATGACGTAATCGATAGCCTGAAGACCGTTACCTGCGATCACCGCTATCGCGGCGCGGTCGAATGGCTGGGCGCGCCATGGGGACATCCGGTCGCTCCATCGACGCCGATGCAGGACTACCGCTTGCACGTCAAAGCGTGGCAGCAGCATTTCGCTGCCATATTCGGACTGGAGGCGCTCGAACGGGTGCGTGGGTTTTCGCCCGCGGAAATGGCCTTGCCCAACCATCCCGATGTGGCCTACGAATTCGTCAAGACCTTGAAGGATTGCGGCTACCAATGGGTTTTGGTCCAAGAACACAGTGTGGAGCAGCCGGCAAGCGGGTTGGGACTTGAGCGCAAACATATTCCTCACCAGCTAGTCTGCAATAACTCGCGCGGCGAAACTGCCAGTATTATCGCGATCATCAAGACGCAGGGCAGTGACACCAAGTTGGTGGCGCAGATGCAGCCTTACTATGAAGCCAAAGGGCTGTTCCGATGGGAGTTGGCAGGCAGATCTATTCCACCACTGGTAACCCAGATCGCCGATGGCGAGAACGGTGGCGTGATGATGAACGAGTTTCCGTCCAAGTACTTTGAGATCGTGCGAGAATGCACAGGAACCGACATGCCCTTGATGAACGTCGCCGAATACCTGGAATATCTCTTTAATGCGGGCTTTAGGGAGCAGGATTTTCCAATCATCCAGCCAATTTTCCAGAAGGCCATCTGGGATCGTTTTCAGCCTGGCGAAGGGCCTGAAAAACTCAAGCGGGTAATTGCCGAGCGGGAGAAGGAAGATCACCGCTTTCACATGGAAGGAGGAAGTTGGACCAATAATTTGTCCTGGGTAAAGGGCTACGAGAACTTGCTCGGTCCGATAGAAGAAGTCAGCGCCCTTTTCTACGAGAAGGTACTCAAGCATGGCGTGTCCTCCAGTGATGGCCGCTATCGCAATGCCCTGTTTCATCTGCTCTGCTCGCAAACGAGTTGTTATCGCTATTGGGGCCAGGGCTTATGGACAGAATACGGTCGAGAAATCTGCCGTCGCGCGAGGGAGATCCTGATCTACGATTTTTAGGGGCAGGGGAAAGGTTGGCAGTGCCTTGCGTAGACGCACTGCGGCAAGAGAGTTTCAATGGTCTTCAACAGAGCATGCGATATGTCTGTTTTTCAGCGCATGGTATCGCGTTGACAAAATACTCTTTCGTGGTATCTAATAATAATCATTAGAGAGAATGCTGAGTTTTACCCTATGCGGTAGTTTAGCGTTTGATGACGGCTCTATGAAGAAAAATCAAGACTTAAGGCGGAGGTGATCATGCAAAAACTCACTATAAGTGAGTGGATAAAGAACTGTTTGCTTTTCTTTGTTGTAACGTTTTCTCTCGTTCTCACCGGCTGTAGCTCAACTAGTTCTCTACCAACATTCAACGTTACGGGTAGTTGGTTCATATATACAACAGTGACCGGAACGCCTGGAGTAGAAGGACCGGAAATTTTTACCTTTACACAAGCAGAGAGTACCGTTTCAGGATCAACGCCACTGGCTCTAGCGGTCTCAGGTAATGTTAGCGGTGTGAATATCGTTTTTTCTTGGACTGGGACCGACGGATACCTGAATACTTACGCCGGGATAGTTAATGGTGAAGGTTCAATGGCGGGCAGCTGGGCGAGCACCAACGGAACGTCAGGAATATGGAGCGGAATAATAGAGACGGTTCCATCGAGCACTGTGGTTGAGGGCAGCTGGACGCTATATTATGTAACGGCTGGCCTGCCCGGGGTACAAGGACCGTTTCTTTTTGAGTTTACACAATCAGTGAATAGCATTGCAGGAACAGGGTCAGTGGGAGGACAACCGATCACAGTCATAGGCAGTGTCGGCAACTTGACTGTTCTTTTTTATTGGACTGATAGCGATGGGTTCTCGCATATTTTCACCGGGCAAGTGGGTCTCAATGGCACCATGTCCGGTACTTGGACGAGCACCAACGGGCTACTCGGAACCTGGAGCGGATCAGTGATCAGTGCGGATCAGTGATCAGGTAAGAGAAGAGTTTTGTGAGTTATAAGAGGCCTTTGGTGGAAGTNNAAGTAGTGGCCTGCCTTCCTTGCCTCTGAAGAACCATGAGATGAGCAGCTGGTTTGGACTAATCCCCCCGAACTAGCTGCTTTCTATCCTTTCTTTTTTTTTGCAGTGAGTACTTCAACAATCATCGTAACGCTCTTTTCCATGGTGGAAATCTGACATCTCGCTTGTTGGCTTATAATGATTATCGTTTGAATGGTTAGGATGGACGAGATTTTTTCATGGTTGATGAATTGTTTTCAATCGCATATTATTTGACTTTACATGATGAGATAGTGCGGTAACCCCTGATTTGTCACCCATACGTAATTGATCGAATGGTCAAACTCCGATCCCTCATGGTGCATTTGTGCGGCCGCCGCCTCAATAATCGTGTTCCTGGTCACTCCGCTCGCGCACAATCTTCGGAGAGCGGGACGAATGGGTGGATTGCCGCAAGCGTTGTCATATGAAATCTGTATAGTGATATAGAAAGTGATACCGCCTCCACGGGAATAGCGAGGCATTCATTTGTGATCGCGGCGGCGAACGGCAAATGAGCATCGAAGCCGAAGACATGAATACGTTTTACCATGGCAAGGGTGAAAATAACTTCACTTGGAATTCATCGCAATTTAATCTCTCTCAGGTATCGTTTCTATAAGAAGCGAAGGGGCGCTGCAACACCCCCCTAAGTCGTTTTGACTACAGAGGAGGTTTTAATGGATAAGATACCGCTGAGACAGATGTGGGTCGATAATTGCAGTGGCCCGTTAAGGAAGTTTCTGATCATGTGCGCTGCATGTGAGAGGATACGCGGCGACAACGGCTACTGGAGGTACGCCGAACGATATCCCGCGAGTCATGAGGATATGGAAATAAGCCATGGTATATGCCCTGAATGTGCAAGAGCACTCTATCCTGAATACTACCGATAGGGAAGGCACCGGCAAAACCTGCTTCAGTTCCAGCATGTTTATGCCTCCCTTGTCTTCGGAAGAGTAAAGTAAAATGTGGCACCCGCTCCTACAGAACCCTCGGCCCATGTCTTTCCGCCATGGCGGGTAACGATACGCATGACATTGGCGAGACCGATGCCCGTGCCTTCAAATTCCTTCTGGGAATGGAGACGCTGGAATACGCCGAAAATTCTATCCACATATTTCATGTCAAACCCCACACCGTTGTCCTTGACGAAAAAGATGAATTCATCTCTGTCTTCTTTGTGCCCGATCTCGATTTCAGCCCGGGGACGAGTACTGGTGAATTTAACCGCGTTAGAGATGAGATTGACAAGCACAAGTCTCAGCATCGATTCGTCACCGAATACGTTGGGCAGCTCATCGATTTTCCATTCAATATCCCGTCCCTTCACCTGATTCCGAATTTCCCTGACAACTCCTCTTGCTAGGGCATTAAAGCCTACTTTTCTCATTTGTATCTCTGCACGCCCCATGCGCGAGAAGGCGAGCAGATCGTCGATAAGCGTCCCCATTTTCTTTGAAGCGCCGAGTATCGTAGCAGCATAAAGGTGAACTTTTTCATCAGGGTAGTCTTCCAGCCTTTTTTGCAGCAGTTCCGCAAAGCCCGACATATGCCGAAGGGGGGCCCGAAGATCATGGGATACTGAATAGGCAAATGCCTCCAGCTCCTGATTGGCCGCCGTCAGTTGGGCAGTCCGCTCGTCGACGCGTTGTTCAAGTTCTGTATTCAATCTTCTGATTTCATCCTCGGCTCGTTTGCGCTCGGTGATGTCCCGAGAAACACCTCGAAATCCGGTCGGCTTGCCTTCCGAATCNNGTTTGCGCTCGGTGATGTCCCGAGCAACAAGAACACCTCCTAACAGCCTCCCCTCCTTGTCGTGTAGCGGTGAGACGCTCATCAAGAAATCGCTGCCTAGACGATCTTCGTGTATCTCCACAGCATGTTCCAATTCATCTTCAAAAACTTGGCTGTAGGGGCAATATGGTGGCGCCTCGTTCTCTCCATGGACCGCTTGATAACAGGGAATCCCGACGCATTGTTCCTGCGACATGCCTAACTTGGCAGCCATTGCCTTATTAGCACGGACAATCCGGTATTCAAGGTCAAGTAAGGCAATCATGTCGGGCACTGCTTCAAATGTCCGTTCCCAGTCTTCCTTTGCCTGAAGAACGGCCGTCTCTGAAATTTTACGTGAGTAGGTAACCCCGATAAGCCCAGCGACCGCCAAATACAGATCAAGAGTTTCCTTCGTCAGAGAACTAGAGGACAGGTGCCCTACCAGCATCGCAGCGATCACGCGATTTTCGTGAAGTATGGGAAAACATGCCGTAGCAGTTGCATCATCGGATGGAGAAGAAAAGAATGTCAGAAAACCGCTCTCAAAAACATCGCCCACCGCCGCAAGCATTGCCTGTTCAGATATCTGTGCCGATGCACCCCTCTCGGAAAATGCCCAGTGNNGCCCCAAAAAACTCGACAAGGGTCTTCCCCGCCTCTTCCCAGATATCTTGTCCGGATGTCAGGCTGGCAATATATTGTGCGGCATTTATGAACGCCTTCAACTGCTGCCTATCAGAAAACGATTTATCCATGTCCTCTATTGTCATTAATCGGCTGGAGGTACAGATGCTCAAGGAAGAGTGTTTCAAAATCGGTACAGTTGGATAAATTTACAGTAATTGCGCGACTCCTAACTTCTCGTAAACACTCTTCGGAATCCAGTGAAAGAAGCAAGGTTTCGCACCCCGCGTGTGCCGTGTTCCCTGCCGTTTCTAAAAACTGCTCGGGCATTGTTGGCAGAAGCCCAATCTCCTGGGCATTGACAATATTAAGGTATTGGCCGAAAACACCGCCAATGCATATCCGCCGCAACTCATGATATCCCATGCCCGCTTTTGTCAGGAGGACTTTGAAAGCTACCCCGATCGCGGCCTTAGCGCGTTGGAAGATGTCGACATCTCTTTTAGTTAGAATAATCTCCTGGTTGCCGCGGCAAAGTGGAAAACCATATTTAGGAACGGACAGCGCAAATTGTCCTTTATTGTTCAATATCCTTTTCCTAACAAGGCTGGCAAGCAAGTCAACTAAGCCAGACCCACATAGCCCTCGAGGTTCAGCGCCAGCAATAACGTCAAACGCAAACTCTCCTGTTGTATCCGAAACATTGAGCCGGAAAATAGCGCCCGGTTCTGCTGGCATCCCGCAGCTTATGCCGCACCCCTCAAAAGCGGGACCGCCGGCGGCAGACGTCACCCATAGATTATTCCCGTCCCAAAGGGCAATTTCCGAATTGGTCCCGAAATCGACCAGAAGAGCTCCAGGACCATATTCCATTAGGCGCGTAGCTATGATGCCGGAGAGAAGATCGGAACCGACAAAGCCAGCCAGAGGAGGGATGACTTCGATAACCGCTTCGGGATTGATTCCCCAGGTTGAGCCCCAGGAGTGTGTCTCCAGGGGAAGGCAGTCAATAGATTCGCACCAGTAGCGAGGCTGCAGCAGAAGGTGGTAGTTTTGCCCTGACAAAAGGGCAAGCATTGCGGTATTACCAACCAGGACAACACGCTCCACCCGTTGCAGGTCGATTCCCTCCCGAGAACCAATATCCCGCAACCCGTCACCTATTGCCCAAAGAACCTGACGACTTAACTTTTCAGCCTGCTCGACGGATTTTGCCGATATAAGCCGCGTCAGGACATCGGCGCTGAGGGCTGCTTGAGGATTTAGGCCGCAACGCCCCGCCAGGCGTCGGCCGGCAAAAAGTTCCAATAAAGAAATTGATATGTGAGTAGTTCCAAGATCGACGGTCACTCCGAGGGAGTGTTTGGTCTTTGGGTAAGGCATCCGCGCTGTGCTTGAGAGAGATGCTGTGCTCCATCCTTTGTCAAGGCAACGCCATACAGATGGGAGAGATGGATTGAGAATCACGATACGCAGATCGTGGTCCGCTTTAACCTGGCAGGCAAGTCGCACCCCTTGAGAAAGTAACCCGGTGCCAAGGATTGTCAGTTCGTTTACCGAAGGTTCTCCCCCATTACCGCCCACGATCTCTATGCGGCACAGGCCGCAGGCTCCCATTCCGTTACATGCGGCACGGACCCGAATGTCGGTTTCGTCGAGAACATCGCGGACGGAGCGGCCGTGCGTAAACGGTATGTGCCGATCTTCATCCGGCAGCTTTATGGTGAGAATCGGCACCAAATCACCTCTTGTCGTGCGGAGCGCATACCATGGCGACGATATTCTCAGGTCTGGCTTCCGGGGGGATCTCACAACCGGAAGAGAGAATAAAGCCGCCGCATGAGCTGAATAGTTCCAGCAAGCTGGCCGACTCGGCAGCGATATCGTTTGGTGTCGCTTCGACAAAGGAGAATGATTTTATATTGCCATCGAGGCAGGTCCGGGGGAGAATTTGCCTGGCACGAAGCGGATCGACACAGTAATCGAAATTAGCGATTTCCACGCCGGCCTCCGGATAATACTGATAGATAGTTTCAGCCGGACCTGCGATGTGAAGCCAGTTGGCAAACGATCCTCCTGACTTCAATGCGGAAAAAATCCTTTTGAGGCGGGGAAGCTCAAACTCCCGGAAAAACTGGGCAGGGATGNNTCCCTGCTTCGATCTGTGCGAGACCAAAGGAAACGGCAACTTCTACGGTGAAGTCGAGAACGCGGGCAAACAAATCAGGTTCGTCTATGGCAAGGAAAAGAGCCCTTTCGGGCCCCATCAATTGCATTGCCAAAGACATCGGCCCTAGCACGCAGCCGACAATCAAGACCTCATTGCGGAGCTCATGGCGCAGAAACCGCGCCGCTTTGAGGATTTCCGGCATACGCCCGCTCCGATTAGGGTCCGGCACAGCGAGATTATCCACTTGCCTGGCATCCTCAATCGCATACTGTTGCACACAGGGGTATATATCCGTACGGTAGGTCAAGCGTGAACCAACCGCTTCAGTCTCCACACTGACATCCATGAGAGCGAAGACGGTATCGTAACCGTAGTGAGTTAGGGCCTTCAACTGACAACTCGCCAACAACTCGCCGTCCCTGACATAGTCTCCCAGAGGCACATCAGCAAGAATAGCCGCATGCCCGAAAACCTGCGCGATTACCGGCACGCGGTCGGGTTTTCCAAAACACATCGCGGCCTGAATCCGTTCCATGCTGGTCATGGTAGTTCCTCGGGCGGGCATTCAAGGTAGTGTATGCCGTCAAAAACAGAATCCGCAACATAATCTACGTTGAGGGCATCCGCAGACGCCTGCTTCAAAGCTGCCCCTCCCGCCAGGACCTTCACCTTTGTCAGGCCGCGCGTCCGAGCCATGGGGATGACCTGCCGCACCAGTGGGACAACATTTGTTATAAGACCGCTTATACAAATTATGGCTGCTTTTTCCCGGACGGCTGCATCAACCAGCTTCTCAACCGGACAATCCTTGCCGCAATCAATGACTTGGTATCCCTTGGCGGTCATGATCGTCTTAACGACGTTTTTCCCCAGGTCATGAACATCACCCTCGAGACTCGCCAGTACAACGGTTTCTCGTGTGGCTGAAGGAGATGAGTGAGGGTAAAGTGTTTTGATAACTCCCATCACTGCCCGCCCGACAAGCATTATTTCAAGCAGGTTGAACTGCTCCACGGTGCATTTTGCGTCAAGTCGCCCCATTGCTGTCTCAATGCCGCCGATAACAGTCTGCTCCTTATCAATGCTGGTATTTGGTAAGCTGACCACCTCGGCAATAGCCCGTGCCTGGTCCCCCTCTAGCAAAGCATTGATAAGTCGCTTCAGAGATTGATCATTCATAATATATATACTATATTATAATAGTTGGTTCATTCAAAAAAAAATAGATGTAGTCCAAATGGTTGTTATACAGTTTCCGCGAACTGTGCGAAGTCCACTGTCTTGCACGTGAAGCCGTTGCACCCGAGCCGATTAGCCGTTGATAACGGGCTGGTCTTTTTTTGACGAGGTGAGAATGCACCATCGGATGCAGCAGATGGCGATCAACCGGTAAGGAGGAAAACAATGAAAGCAGTCAGAATCCACCAATATGGGAGCCCCGAGGTGCTCGTGTACGAGGACGTAGTACGGCCTAGACCAGGTTCCGGCAACGTGCTCGTTGAGGTTCACGCCGCCGGCGTCAACCCGATTGATTGGAAGGTGCGCGAGGGCCACGCCAAAGGGTGGTTGAATCATGCACTGCCTCTCATTCTCGGCTGGGACGTGTCGGGGGTTATCGTGGAGCTCGGCAACACGGCAAATGGCTTTAAGAAAGGGGATGAGGTCTATGGTAAGCTCGATGTCATGCATGACGGCGCTTATGCGGAGTATACTACTACAGCCACAGAAAACATCACTCTTAAGCCGAAAACGGTTGACCACGTGCATGCGGCGGCTGTTCCGATAGCTGCGCTTACCGCATGGCAATCGCTTTTCGACTTGGCTAATCTCTCTACAGGGCAGACCATTCTTATCCACGCGGCGGCGGGCGGAGTAGGGCATTTCGCCGTTCAATTCGCGAAATGGAAGGGTGCACGCGTGATCGGTACTGCCTCAGCGCGCAACACTAAATTCGTCAAGAAGCTTGGCGCTGAAGAGGTAATAGATTACACCGTCAGGAAATTTGAAGATGAAGTGAGGGGTGTGGATTGCGTACTTGATACCCAGGGAGGAGAGGTCCTTAGCCGTTCCCTGCGTGTTCTGAAAAAAGGCGGAATTGTAGTGTCGACCCTTGAAGAGCCAAGGGCCGAAGACCTCACCCGATATGGTGTGCGTGCGACGCACGTAATCGCAAAGTCGGATTCCCGGCAGCTCAAGGAAATTGCCGCGCTTATAGACACGGGGCACGTGAAACCCGCGGTTGAAATTGTGCTTCCCCTTGCGGAGGCACGAAAAGCCCACGAGCTAAGCCAGAGTGGCCATACTCATGGAAAGATTGTACTTAAAGTGAAGCCTTGAGGACGGCAGTTGACATAGGGGCGCCCCTATAGGAAGGTGACCTTGTCGCTTCTCAGCCTCCTCTGTTCTCATTTTATTATCTTTCCTGTCCTGCGCTTCTTTGCTCTTAAATTAAATTCATGAAAACGTATCGCCATTTCGGGCCCCGTGGCCTCTTCTTCGTGTTTAAAAAAAACGAAAGCCCTCTCCCATTTTTGTGAGCGGATTCTTTCAAGCCATTGTGACAAATCGGCATCCGTATAATCGGAACGGCGCAGGCGTAGGTACCCCCATGGCGCCGTATTGATGATCTCATCAGTCGGATTCTCATCGGCATCCGAGATGCACAGGCTGCAGTTCCTTTCGCTAAGGAGGTCCAGAATCTCAACATTGAGCCAAGACGGGCTACGGAACTCGAATGCGCAGGCGATACTGCCCGGAATCAGAGCCAGAAAATCCTTCAACGCAGGCTGGTCAGCATGAAAGCTCTTGGGAAACTGAAAAAGAACCGGCCCCAGTTTCCTGTCGAGAACCAACAGCGACTTGAAGAGGTACTCGGTCTCCGCGTCCACATTTCTCAACCGCTTCAGATGCGTTATGATCTGAGGCGCTTTGATCGCGAAAACAAAATTGTCGGAGACCTGTTCTGCCCAGGATGCGAGGACGCCCGTTGTTGGCATATGATAAAAAGTATTATTGATCTCTACCGCCCCGAGGCGTTCCGAATAGAAACGAAGCATTTCCTTGGGCGAGATCTTTTCGGGATAGAATATTCCCTTCCATTCCTTGTAGCCATATCCGCTCGTGCCGACATAGAGCTTCATACTTTCATTCTGAGACAGGTTCCAATGTTTGTCAACCTGAGCCTGTGCCCAATCTTGACAGCGGGACATTTTGTGCAGTATCTCCATTATAGGTTAGCAATAAATGGACGAAAGAAATAGGCAGCTAAATTCTCTGGGGTGGAGAGCAGTTGATAGGGTGATGGGAAAAGCGTTATCCTTTCTGTAGAGGAAAAGCAACGTAAATAGTAGGGATGTCAATGCAAGTATTTGATAATGCGATATGAGGAGGCTATGGAAGAACCTGTTTTAGTAAGAGACACAGACATGAAGTTTCCCCACTTCACGGTACTGAAGGCATCTGCCGGCTCGGGCAAGACCCACACTCTCACAAAGAGGTTCGTACAGTTTCTCCTCTCCGAAAAGGTCCCGAGAAACAGGCTGAGAAACGTGCTTGCTATAACCTTTTCGAACAATGCCGCAAAGGAGATGAAGGAGAGGACCCTATCATGGCTAAAGGAAGTCCACTTCGGGAACAGCGAGAAGGTGGAGGAACTCTCAGCGATAACCTTGCTCGATGTGGGAGACATGAGGGAGAAGGCTGGCCTGTTGATCGATGAGATCCTTGACAGCTACTCTGACTTCCACGTGAAAACTATCGATAGCTTCATGTCGACCGTCTTTAAGGCCTCGGCCATCGATTTCGGGTATAACCCTGATTTCGAGATATTGATGAGCAACGATTCCCTCATGGATTACTCCTTCAACCTGTTTATGCGAAATGTCAGGGAAGGCACGGCCGAAGCAGCCTACCTCGCGGAGATCGTGGACTTTCTGCTTGAGCAGAAGAGGGCGACCGAATCCTATATGTGGGATCCGTCGTCGGCCCTACTTGACGAGATAAAGAAGATTTACAGAAAGCTCTCCTCAAAAGGGAAGCGACCGGAAATAGAGGATTACATCGAAGACCTGAACAGGACGAAAGATAAAATAAGCACGCACATTGATAATATCGAAAGGGAGATAGAGGGTTCTGGACTTAAGAGACATGGCAATTCCTCCTACAAGACGATCGTGCCCCTTGTACGGGAAAAGAACTTCTCCGACCTGATAGGGAAAGGGTTTGCCAACGCGCCTGTGACCAAGCCCCAAAAAGGGAATGGCAGCGGGCAGGCCGCGTATGACCGAATATTGACTTTGTGGACTGACCTTGGAGAAGTCATCCGGCAGTTTACTGTCCTGTTCGCCCGCTCACGGTGCATGCCTTACCTGAAGGCTTATCAGTCCTTCAACAAGACTGTTGAGATGGCCAAGAGGCAGCAGGGCAAGGTCTTCATCGAGGACATCAACCTGCATCTTGCGGAGTACCTCAGCAGCGCAATCGTCCCGGACGTCTATTTCCGGATCGGTGAGACCATTTTCCATTTCCTCATCGACGAGTTTCAGGACACCTCGCCCATACAATGGCAGAACCTGTTCCCTCTCATCGAGAATTCGCTCTCACAGGGAGGGAGCCTCTTTGCGGTTGGGGATACAAAGCAGGCGATATACGGCTTCCGGAACGCCGACTACACTATCATGAAAGGGCTTGAAAAAAGAAGTCCTTTTCCTTCGGCTGAGCATGCCGTTAGGGAGCTTGACACCAACTACAGGAGCAGACGGAGGATCCTTGAGTTTAACGAGAGAGTCTTCAAAGGGAAGCTTGCCGAGAACGCTGAATATAAGGAGGCTGGGAACAGAAGCGGTCTAACCGAGTACATCCAGAAGCCAAAGGAAGAAGGGGAAGGAGATGGGTATGTGGAGGTCTCCCTTCTGGCGCGGGACGACGATGAACCGGCCGAGAGAAAGAAGATCCAGGAGCTCATAGAAGAGCTGCACACACGAGGATACCGGTATGGTGATGTCGCTGTGCTCACCCAGACCAATGAGGATGCAGTCAGCGCCACCACCTGGTTGAACGAACGAAACATCCCGTTTATCTCATACAGTAGCCTCGACGTCAGGAGGCGAAAGATCAGTGGAGAGATCGTAGCGCTTATGAACTTCCTTGACTCCCCGACAGATGACTTTTCTTTCGGGACCTTCATCCTTGGGGACGTCTTCACAAAGGCGATTGCAAAAGATTCCTCTGAAATCGGTATTGAGAGACTGAGGGAGTTCTGCTTCACACAGCGAAGAAACCCACCTCTTTACAAGGCATTCCAAGAGAAGTTCAGCAGCCTCTGGGAACGGTATTTCGACGGCCTTTTCAAGGCATCGGGGTTCCTTCCCCTTTACGATCTGGTCACAGAGGTCTTTGCCGTTTTCAGGGTATTTGAGACCATGCAGGAAGAGGAATCGGCCCTTGTCAAGATCCTCGAGGTCGTTAAGGACTTCGAAGGAGGAGGATTCAACAGCACCAAGGATTTCCTTGAGATCGCATTAGATGAGAAAAATGGAGAGTCTGAATGGGATATGGCGGTGCCCAAGAACATAGACGCCGTGCAGGTGATGACCGTGCACAAGGCAAAAGGACTGGGATTCTCTGTAGTTATCGTATTGCTCTACGAGGTAAGGAATCGGGGGTTTGAATACATTGTCGAGGAAAAAGGTGAGGGTATCTGCCTCCTGAAGATCAATAAAAACACAGCTGCCTGCGACGAGACTCTCCAGGGCCTTTATGAAAGGGAGAGGATGAGCGAGATGGTGAACAGGCTCAACAGCCTCTATGTCGGCTTCACCCGTCCCAAGAGAGAGCTTTACGTGGTCGGGGTTAAAAGCAGTGACAAGGGGTATCCGTTTGTTCTGCTGCCAGCTGATGAGTTTCTCCCTTTGGCCAAACCTGTAAACCTAGCCGATGGCCCACTGTCAGGAGAAGCTGTGACGCAGGCGCCCTGCCAGCTCCTCCACCGTCACAGGCAGTTGGAATTCCCGGTTAGTCCCGAAGAGTTTGTGACAACAGAGCAGAAAAGAAGGGGCGAATTTATCCACAGGGTGTTGTTTTTCATCGACTATGTGAAGGAAAGCTTTGAAACCGAACTGATGGAGATAATAAAGCGGGTCAACGACGAGAGTAACTCAGATTATTCCGTCGAAGAGACAAAGGCTCTCATCATGGCGCTGACAGGTCGGACAGAGACAGCAGGGTATTTCACTGAGGTGCCAGCAAGACAGATCAGAAAAGAACAGGAGTACTCCGATAGCTCCGGCCGGCTCTTCAGGATGGATCGTGTGGTAATAGACAGCGAGAGCCTCACCGTGATCGATTACAAGACGGGGAAACACAAGGAAGCGCTGGAGAAGTATAGGGCGCAGATGGGGAACTATATGAAAATCCTTGACGATATCTATCCCGGGAAGACCGTCAAGGGAGTCATTGCTTTTATCGACCTAGGCGAAGTGGAAAAGATCGGATGAGCGCACTCGTCATTGCAGCCGGAGAAAACTTAATAGAGGAGGTCCTCTCCCGCTTGAAGGGGAGCGAAAGGGACTATTCACCGTCCTTGGTAGTCTTCCCCGGCAAAAGGCCGTCCCATTTTCTGAGAAAGGCGCTAGCCGCTAAGGTCTGTTCGAGCTTTATCCCGCCGACCATGCTTTCGATGGATGAGTTCGTCAATTCGGTCTGTGATGAATTAAATCCCAAAAAGAAACTTGAGACCATAGATGCCGTTGCCCTCCTCTACGTCATCCACAGGAAAGCTGAGAAGCCGCTTGGCGGAAAGGGGTTCATGACACCTGACAGCTTCTTTTCTCTCGGCCTCAAAATATATAGAGACATCGAGGAACTGGCTATAGAAGGCGTCAAACCCCAGATGGTCAAGGGAATCGAATCCTTCATAGTGGAGGGCATGCCCGAGCAGACGAGGGAAAGAGTACAGTCACTGTCTTTTTTCTACGAGGAGTTCTATCGGGAGATCAATGCGCTTGGCTTTTCTACAAGGTCAACAAGATACCAGGTTGCTGCAGAGAAGCTGGACGAATCAGGATTAGATAGATTCGAGCGCATAATCTTCGCCGGCTTCTTTGCACTAACCAGAACAGAAAAAACACTCTTTCAAAAGCTCCTTCCAAGCGATAATACTGCTTTCATTTTCCAGGAGGGGATCGGATTGAAGGAGCAACTTAAGGATCTGGGCATCACCTCTGAAGGAGGGAGAAAAGGAGCTGCAGAACCTGAAATGCATTTTTACAGCAGCCCCGATACGCACGGACAGGTCCTGGCTTTGGGGAAGATACTCGGGACAAAACTGGAGGCAAACGAATCGCTTGACGAGAAGACAGTCATCGTCCTTCCATCGTCTGAGACCCTTTTCCCTCTAGTGCGCCAGGGGCTCTCCGTAGTTCCCGAGGATGCCTACAATGTATCTTTGGGATACCCATTGCACCGTACCCCGGTCTTTGGCTTTATCAATAACCTCATGGAACTCGTCAACTCGATGGACGGAGACCGCATTTATATCCCCGACTACCTGAAATTCGTCCTTCATCCCTACACAAAGAACATTTATTACAGCGGCAAGTCCGAGACGACAAGGATACTGTTCCATGCAATCGAGGAAGAGCTTCTCAGACATAAGGCAAAGACCTTTACCACCCTCGCCGAGATAGAGGGAAACGGGACCTTCTTTAAAGATGTCATCAGAAAGTTTCGGGAGTACGAGAAGGGGATTACAGAGGAGCGCCTCAGGGAGCATCTGAAGGCCGTTCACAAAAGCACTATAGAAAGGTTTCTTTCCTTCGAAAACATCGGGGACTTTGCGGGAAAGTGCATAGAAGCCCTTGTTTACGTTTTCAACAACAGCACGGCGAGGCTTCACCCCCTCTTTTATCCCTTCTCGGAGTCTTTCATAAGATCCCTTGATCTTCTGCCGCGCTCGCTGATGAAGGATATCTCCTTCGCAGAAAGGTCCAGTTATTTTAACTTCCTCAGGAAATATATTATGACGGGGCATACTCCTTTTTCTGGCACGCCGGTCAAGGGGCTGCAGGTCCTTGGGTCTCTCGAGACGAGGAACCTGAAGTTCGACAGAGTTTTCGTCCTTGATGCCAACGAGGAAATCCTTCCCAATACGAGGAAGGAAGAGACGCTCCTGCCCTTCAAAGCTCGGGAACTATTGGGACTCCCTACCTACGTCGACAGAGACAAGCTCGCCGCGTATTATTTCGACTCACTCCTTAAGGGAGCTAAGGAGGTCCATCTTTTCTTTATCGAAAACGACAAGACGGAGCGGTCGAGGTTTGTGGAGAAACTTCTCTGGGAGAAGCAGAAGAGGGACCAGACAACCGATTCAAGGCCCTATATCAAGCCGGTCCAATATCAGGTGAAGCTGGTAAACAGTAGCCCGGGCTCAATCGCCAAGACCGGCGAGATGGCCGCCTTCCTTAAAGACTATCACTATAGCGCGACGACACTGAACCAGTATCTCAAATGCCCGCTTCAATTCTACTATGCCACGGTGCTTGGGCTCAGCCGGAAAGATAAAATCACGGGGGAGATCGAGCGGGATGACCTGGGGAGTTTCGTCCATTCCGTCTTGAGATGCTATTTCTCTGACAAGAGGAACAGGCCGTTAAAGCAAACGGACCTGACCATCAGGCAAATGGATTTTCTCGTAAAGGATCTCTTTGAGAAGCAATACGGTGAAGACCCCGCCGGAGCTCTCTATCTTCTTGAGAGGCAGCTCAAGAGACACTTGTCCGATGTTCTTAAGTATTACTATATCCCCCTTGTGAAGAATAAAGCGGTCACTATCCTCGAATGCGAGGAGACAATACAGGTAAGAGTGGACTTCTTTAATTTGAATGGAAGGCTGGACAGTGTTGAGCAGCGGGACGACAAGACCGTTATCGTGGATTTCAAGACAAGCTCCAACCAGAATTACCTCAAGATAGATCTCGACAAACTTGACCTTGATAAGAGGGATACATGGGGCGGGGCGATAGGAAGCCTTCAGCTCCCATTCTATCTCCTGCTTTATACTGAAAAGAAAAGGAGGCCGATAGACGAGCTCAATGCGCTTTTCTTACTCCTCGGCCGTTCAAAGATTGGAGAAGAGATAGAACTGCCCCTCTTTGGCGATTCGTCCCCGGCTGAGATGTTCGTGCCTATGAAAGCGGTGATTCTCAAGCTCCTTAAGGAAATAACCGATCCGCTGGTCCCTTTCGTCCCGGCGACAGACAGGAAGAAGGCTTGCCCAAAGTGTGATTTCCAGTATATTTGTGGTACCCAATGGATCGTCCCATAACCTTGTGGTTTTATGTTCAGTACAAGTCTTGTAACCTATTTCAGAGACCCACCTGCTGTTCGGATAGATGTTTCTTTTTGTCGAGCAAAGGGAGCGACATTACACAGACGCAGTTGAAGAAGTGGAAGAACCCGTGGAAATTTCAACGCGTTTCGATCCGCTCTGCCATCACGCTCTTGGAAGCTCACCGAATATGGGTGAGGATGAATAAATTGCATCCATCCTGATGCAGGAAGTACGTTTCCTGTTGCACCTGGATTGGTTCAGAAACCTGGGCCTCGTGTTCCTCCATGATTTTATGCGGGTGCCTCTCAATCCATTAGTTTGAATGTCAATCGAAGAGCGGCTTACCTGGCCGGTACGAGCCGTTCCGTTGGGAGGGGGTGGTCTCTATGACCACTTCCTCTCAGATCATCAATCAGTCAACGGCAGACAGGCACATGAAGTTGAGAACATGCTGAGAAGGGCCGATGGCGAGGTCGCCACTATGGCCTCTACAGGCACAGGCAGATTTGTAGGCGGTTTTGAGTTTTTTAGGGATGTTTCTGCATTGAAGAAACCCTGAGCTCTGTTCATCAAATACTCCCGTTTGATGTCAAAAGCTGGTTAATCAGGCTTGTCATATCTTGAAGGGTAACACCTGACACGTTCAGCTGGGTGTTCTGAATGAACTCCGTCATTGCAGTTGCCAGGCCGCTCGTCCCTGCGTTAGGAGGCATCAATGTTCCCACTGGTAAGCCACCCCCCAGTATTATAGGAGAACCCATCATCATGCCGTCCATGCGCCCATCGGATGCATCTTTCATCATGGCCGTAACCATACCTGAAGAAAAGGGCATTCCTATATCCTTTGCATATTGTGATATTGCTGCTATGCTCATTCCGTAGCTCCTCATATCCTGGTCCGCCCCACTTCCCGACCCCGGAAGCGATGGATCCATCGGCTGAGTGAAAAGAATATCACTTATCATGAAGTAATTGCCTACTGCTGTATTAGCCGCTGTTATGTTTGCAGAGGTCATTCCACCGGGCATTCCCTGTGCCAGTGTCTGGGCCATGGAAGTGAGAGGGGTCACTTGGATTCCGCTCAACCCAGCAGCTGCTGACAGGGAAGGGATTACACATGTCATTACATCGCCCAGCTGCATTGACTCGAGAGCGCCCGTTGCCTCATCAGTGTAAAGTCCCCCATTTACCAGCAGCATAACGGGACCGGAGTAACCGCCGACGGAAATCGAGAAATTGCCTGCTTCATGAGCTCCATTCGTCTGCCCGGTACCTATCTGTCCGCCGAGCACGCCGTTGTTAATGGCAAAGGCTGTCACTGTGGCAGCAGCTAAGGGCCCCTTGAACGCGCTACCACTTATAGTCCCAGGCACGGAGACGGGTGTTATGGTTCCGCCACCGCCACCACTGCAACCAACAAGTGCCGTGAGAAATATAGACAAAACAATTAGTGTTAAACTCTCAGCTGCAATCCTATGGTTTGTCATCTTAAATCTCCTTTCCGGAGTAACTTACAATATCCTACAAAACGAAGGGAGTTTCAAAACACAAGGGGTAGTCACAGCTATTTCTACATCCTTGCTATCAATTGTCCGTCTTCGATAAGCGTTTCGATTTAAGTCTATAAGAAAAGTTTCCGCTGTCAACTTACACTTTTAGAAATTTAGAAATGCCGTTGCAAAATGAGGTAGGCGGATACAATCCTTGGGATGATACCTTCACCGCTATAGACTCTATATGACAATCGTAAGAGAAGGCATTGTTCGTTCATTAGATCTGTTTTCTTTGAAGTATAACTACTTCACCCAGATTACCTAACGTCTCATACTTTTGTTTTATATAGTCAACCACTTCCGGCACCTGAATTGTTTCCGGTATGTCATCAACGCGCCATGTATCCAGGCTGTAAATGATGAATTTAGGCTTGTTCTTCTCGAGACCAGAAATTAAATCCAGTCGTTGGGGAGAGGTTACGGCAAAATATGCTATGGCGTAGCGGGTTGGATTTTGCTTGTTGAAGATGAAATAATATGCGGCCTCATTTGGGAAGAAATACACATATTTTTCCCTTTGCGCATAAGCATCCAGAAAATTCTTTATGTTCACTATCGAATTCGCTGTGGAAGGGTGATAAAATATTTTCCCCCTTGCAATCCCTTGAAGATCGACGCCTATTGGTGCGACTGTCAGCTTTTGTGAAAAATTCCTGAGTCGATCTTCAAGGGAAACTATATTGTACCTAACATTGGTTCCATATAGAACGACAATTGAAAATGACCCAATAACGAGCAACGCGAATAGTGCATGCCCAATTCTCAAATGTAGCTTCCTGGTGTTCAATAGAGCTGCAGCCATACAATCTATTTGAAGAAGAAGCAAAAGCAATGTTGGATGAAAGACTTTTACAGCATCTTCGAGAGCAACCCTACCTAAAGGTATTCTAAAAAGGATGATGCTGTAAAGCAATAGAGCAATCTTGAGATAAAGAGTTTCATCGTCACTTTTTAGAAGGAAAAGAACTGTAAGATAAATCGACATTATACTGTAGAAAAATATCATCCAGTATGCAAGTGGAAACACCTCGAGAGGATTTGAAATGAAATCAGTTAAGGATGGAAAAGGAAAACTCCCGTAGCCCAATATCTTCAATTTCGGGAAACTATAGATGTTGTCAAAAAACATGACGAGGGCACCCTTGGCTGCAAAGAAAATTAACATTGGTGTCACTGCTGCAACAAGTCCAGATAGCAGAATTGCCGTATTTATCGAAAATGTCCTTACCTTACGTTGTCTGAGGACATCATCGAGAAAGAATACACACACACAGGCTATTAAAGAAGCGATGCCCGCCTCTTGGCTAAACAAAATGCTTAGACCGATCACAATCCCAGCGAGAAAAAGGAGATTTCGTTTCCCCTTTGAACGGTAAAAATGAAGCAGAAGAAAAGGAACTATCCCCAAGACAAACCTGAGAGCTGTGAAGTTAACAGACAGGTGCCAGTAAGGTGGAAAGATAACAAGATAGAGTAGACTTGCGAAGAAAGACAACCACTTGAAACGAAGCGTCTTGAATAGAAAGAATACAACCAAGCCAAAGGCTAACAGGTCGTAGCAGTACTTCAGTGCTCTTTCGATCAATACTGTATGACCAAATAGTTTCATTGCCCATGCCAAGGGATAAATCAACAGCGGCCCATACAAACAGAAAAAGTCTTTTCCATATACTCCTCCGGAGAGGATACTCTGGACCCATGCGAGGGTTTCCCCGTCCTCTCCGAGAAATGGCCATGAACCTACAAAGGGCTTGTAATTGGGGTCATGAAAATCAGTTATGTTGAATGTCCACAAAACACCCCCAATAAGCATAATGATTACATATAAATACGTATGGTGATTTCTCTTCGTTTTTGCATCCGCGAACAAAAAAAGCTCTTTCACCACAGCCGTTCGGTTTCGTGCCCAGATATACCATGGAACAATCGCAAAAGAGAAAGGGAAAAAGAGCAGTGAGAAATAGCTGGCAACGTCCTTCGACTTAGGGTATCCCTGCAGTATCGATGCGCTCACAATTCCCAACTCTCTCGCTTTCCGGAGTTCTGAAGAAAAATCAAAGGGGATTAACATGAACAAATATGCGGCAAGTAGTCCAATGGAAAATCCAACAATAATAATAGAAACGTGAGTAATGTAAAAACATGCGGCGGAAATAGTATTCCCTGAGCTTTTTCCCGTATTGTTCATGGGTCATATTTATATTATAATAAACGTTATCCGATGGTAAACAATATCCTCTTCGATTGTCAGTTGCTGCAGAATGTTCCATCACCTCTGTGTGGCCATGAGTTGCCCCTGAGCCGATCTAGAGGATATAAAGCGAAATGTCTTTCTTGCGGGTCATTTTGGGATCTTGACACTTTCACTGCCGGACCGAATTATGACGCTTCTTACCCGATACTGCGCTCACATTATAATCCAAAGGTTGGTGAAAACAAAGTCAAGACACTTCAGTCTTGGCTTAAGAAATTGGGAATCAATCTTTCAACCCTGACAGTGTGTGAAGTCGGATTTGGTGGAGGGCACTGTCTTAAGTTTTTAATGGAAATATCAGGAAACGTCTTCGGCATAGAAACAATTGCAGAGAATATTGAGCACGCGCGCAGTTTGGGGCTGGAGATGGATCGCCTGTTCTTTGCCCATGCTCTTCCCTCAGAACTTCCGTCAAGGATAGATCTATGGCTGTTTCAGGACAGCTTCGAGCATCTTGCGGATCCTGCCGCATTCTTCGACTGGCTCTCTAAGAATTCCTCAGAACAAGCGCAGTTACTGATCGTTTTGCCTGAAGCAGGAAGCATTTCCGAAAGACTGCTTGGACGATTCTGGCCTCACAAACTGAACGACCATCGCTTTCATTGGAGCAGGAAAGGACTCATCGGTTTTCTATCGGTGAGAAAATTTAATGTCTCGACATTTTTCAGACCTGTCAAGTATATTTCCCTTGCGACTATTGTGGCCCATATAATGCAGAAAATGGTTACGCCGAAAGGCTTGTCAGAATGGATCGAGAGAGCACATTCTTTCGATCTTCGCTTTCATTTCAACATTGGGGAAATGGGGATACTTTTGAGGAAAAACAGATGACGATAAAAAGAAAACAGTACATTGACCTCGTTCTCGGAGGGCTGCTCCTCGTAATATTGCGCCTGCCAGTATTGCTTCTGGGACGGCTCCTGAGAAGGGACCATTCGCTGTCTCCGAGGGGTAACATTCTTGTTATCAAGATGCAGGGGGGCGGGAGCCTTGTCATCGCTTTCCCTGCGCTCTTAGGGATTCGAAAACAGTACAGTGATTGCCGCCTTATCTTATTGACTGTGCCATCAGTTGCGCCATTTGCAGAGAGCTTGGGGATATTTGATGAAATCATCCGTGTGGAAGACTCTGACTTTCTTTCTCTGGTTTTCTCCAGCTTTCATTGCTGGTTGAGAACTCTGTGGACTGACACGGTAATAGATTTGGAAGTGTACAGCAGGTTGACTACGGTCTTCAGTGTGCTTATTATGGCAAGAAATAGAATAGGGTTTTTCCTCGAGAGTGCCTTCTGGAGAAGGTACTTGCACACACATCTCATCTTTTTAAATCGTTACTCGGGTATCTACTATTTCTATAATGAAATTGCTCGACTCCTGTCATCACCCGTCGAATCACGTTCCTCATGTGCAGAGCATTTGCGGAAAAATCTTGTTCCTGTTAGTAAAAGTTCACGTGCGAGAATAAGCATCGGACATGCGTGTTCTGAATTCGGCAAGGAGAGGATGCTGTCAGCTGATCAGTGGATTGAGGTATTTCGTAAAGGAAAGGTCACCTCTGAAGAGATTGTTTTTCTGGGCGCGACAACCGATTATCTGAACGCGCAAGAAATTATCGAAGTAGCGAGGGCGCAGTTTCCTGCGGTTGACTTTCAGAATAAATGCGGCACTATGGCTCTCAAAGAAGCGGTGGCCTACATCGATTCGTCAGATGAGTTCTGGGGAATTGATTCAGGGTTGCTTCATTATGCTCGACTTCTCGGGAAAAAAACGGTCTCTTTCTGGGGTCCGACCGACCCTGCAACACGCCTTCAGTGTTTTGCCGATGTACAGACGGAGATCTATTACCACAAAGTACCGTGTTCTCCCTGCATACATGTGGCTGAGGCTCCCTTCTGTGAAGGAGAGAACATCTGCCTAAGATCGATCTTTCAGAGGGATGAAGAGGACGCTGACGAGAAGAAAACCTTTTGTGTCAGCGATCATATTCCGTTATGAAAGCTCGTCCGGGTATGTGTCGATAAATTATGGGAAGGGTTTGGACAGCCTCATTGCCCTGGTTTTTATGAGGATGTTTTCCCTATCGCCTTTACGAATTCCTCGTGTCGCATCCATCGTTTAGGACCCATTCTTTACGGGGTATCCCAGTGCATTACATCCGAAGTTATTCCCTAAGTCACACGCTTTCCTGAAGTCGGAGATGGCAAGTCCAACTTGACGGACTTTAAGGTGCACAAGTCCACGATTGACAAGGCTATTAGCATCATTTTGATTCAATGCAATTGCCTTATCAAAGTCTGCAATTGCCTTATCAAACTCACCCATGCTGTCAAAAGCTAACCCCCTATTACCATAGGCCCTATAATCAGATGGATTCAATGCAATTGCCTTATCGAACTCCGCAATCGCCTTCTCAATCTGATCCAATTTTGCAAAAGCTACACCCCTATTATTATAAGCGTCATAATATGATCGATTTAGGGCAATTGCCTCATCGTAGTCTGCGATCGCCTTGTCAAAGGAACCCATTTTTGCAAAAGCATTCCCTCGATTATTATAGGCGATAGAAAAATCGGTTCTTTTGTCAATGACATAACTCCACAGGCTAATGCTGTCTTTCCAAATGCCTATTTGTTTGAAAGTTAAATACGTCATTGAAACAACGACAAATATAGCCATTGAAGTACCGAGAAGTTTAACAATGAGCTTCCCCCTTTTTAGTCTATTCGTCTTTACCAGACCCCATGCTGCTACCAAACCGATGATAAGGAAAGGACCAAGACTTGGTAGATAAGTGTATCTATCAGCCATTGACTGTCTTCCTACCTGAACCATACCAAGTACAGGCAGCAAGGTCACCACATAATAACCCCAAAGTGACAGCCACAACTTGTGTCTTTTGGCATAGACAGAGCAGATTACTGTAATTCCAGTCACGATAAAGATTGATAAAAGATTCGCTAAAGACAAAGGTGACACATTCCGAGGATATGGATAAAAGGGGATTAGGGTTAGCGGCAATATCATTTTCCAGAGATATGCGACAAGAGAGTTCGCTGCTACAGATATTCTTGCTGCGAACGGCATAGACTCAGTTAGTCCCATAGCTCCTCCCGATTTTTGTGCTAAAACAGTCAGAATCGCTGAAACAAGACTGAACACTATAAAAGGGAGTTTCTCGGCAAGCATACTTTGAAATGTTTTAAGAGACTCGATTCTTTTAAAAGGATAGCGATCCAAAATCAATAGCACTAAGGGAAGACTAACTGCCATCGGCTTACTCAACAAAGCAAGGACAAAAAATGCCAATGAAAGTAGGTAGTGCTTATTTGAAAATACTAAGGTAGGTTTTTGAACAACGTTATTGTTCAGATTGCCGACATATTTCGTGTATGCTGTGATACTGAGCAAGAAGAACAGGGCGCACAGAAGGTCTTTTCTTTCAGCAATCCATGCCACCGATTCGACGTGCAAAGGATGAAGGCCAAACAATATACCCGTTATGCCTCCCACGATAAGTATCGTCCGTTCATCATGGAACAGCGATATCTCATTTGCCACTATTCTTTCCTTCAATGCCTCTATAAGTCCTATTATCAGAAGTACCACCACGAAGGTGTTGAGTGAATGGAGAATGATGTTAGTCAGATGATGTCCCAGAGGATTCAATCCCCAAGCGGCATAATCTAACGCATGGGTTATCCAAGTAAGAGGATGCCAGTTGCTCGCATAAAAATCAAAGAATGCCCACTTGAAAAAAGCTATATTAATTGAGCGGATATGAGGATTGTCAAGAATATAGACATCGTCATCCCAATTAACAAATTCATTGTGAAGCGAGGCGAGATATACGATGAATGTTAGCAGGGAGACCGAGCCTGCAAGATAGCATTTGAAGTTAAGTTTTCTTTTCATCTTCAAATAGTACACTATTGTGACAAGGCGGGTTGCTTGCCAAGATTTAATCTGACAACTCCCTTATCCCTATGCTGCCGCCGGTAAATCGTATCCTATCATTTCTCCTTCGTCATGGCCGTGAGTCAGTGAACGTCTGCATTGGAGTCTTTTCCGTACCAACACTTGACGCTGTGAGTCCTCACCTCGTTGTACTCCCTGAGCCACGCATCAAGGTGCAACTGAAGCTTTTAATCGATGTAGGAAGCCTATTATCAAAGCACGAAAAACGGACTGAGAGGCGTTTGTCATGTGCATCTCTTCCCATTGTTGGTGAGTCCTGTTCTTTGCGATATTTCTTCCAGCGCCTTGACAGTTCTTTAACTTCGGTCCGCGATGCAATGACGAAACGTCCTGCTGCCATGATCGTTGCGGTTATTGAACATTCATAGGAGCCGCATTCTCCATGCTGGGTAGAATGCCAGGGTGGAGTTAATGCGGACCTGAATGCTTCGTACAATATCGAGGCCAGATACTGGATCAGAGAGCATGCGAGGAATGGCAAAAGCCCGGGCAGAAAAGCTCAGGTCGTCTTGAGGGACCAAAGTTCCCTCCTGGCGGTAAGACATCTACAGGTGTTGGCTTCGCTCATTAGCCTCGTGCGGTTGCTTCCCAGGAAGCGCTCTGCGCGTGCGCCCTATCCAAGTCGGCTCTATTCCCAAAAGGAAACCCCCGCTAGAACTGCCTCATCAGTTTAGCGGCGGGAAGATGTCATCAAGGGAGGGACAATATTGCGGTCCTGTCTTATCTGCTAAAGCATGGAATCCAGCCGCGCCGCAAGAAAAATAAGTTCATTCCATGAGAGTTCAGAAGTCCATTGCTACAGGAGCATATCTATCATTTCCGGAAACCACGGTTTATGGACTCGTCACCTGAAGGCACTTCCAAGCTTGTGGTGTCCCCAGCGCGCCACGCCGACGGGAACACCACTTCTTGCTTGGCTAATCGACAGACTTATTTTTTGCCGAGTATCGCATCTTTTGCCGCCTTTGCGACTCGGAACTTCACGACCTTCTTGGCCGGTATCTTAATAGCTTGGCCTGTCTGAGGATTCCTCCCCATACGCGCTTTCCGCTGCATGAGCACGATCTTTCCGAGGCCAGGAAGCGTGAAAGAGTTTTTCGCCTCCTTGTAAGCTAGCTTCGCTATTTCATCAAGAATCGTTGTCGCCTGCACCTTCTTGATGTCAGCCTTCTTCGCCAGGTGGTCAGCAATCTGGGACTTTGTCATTGCCTTAGCCATAATACTTCCTCCTTGTATGAAATGAGTGATAAGATTTTATAGCATAAATTATTATTCTATGCAATACTGTGCCGTTACAGGCTGCCCTGTGTACTTGATAATCGATAGTTTCAGATGGAACGATAGTGTGTGCATGGCAGCGGGGCTGTCAGGTGGGTTAAAGTCCCACTGAGTTTCATGGCATAATCCCTTTTCCCGGCAGGATTGCCTCTGTCGATCACATCGAGCAACTTGGTGACATGCTCTGGAGTCCATACAGAAGGAATCCGGTTGTGCTTTCTGGCCTTGGTGGCCGGTATGGTTTCTGCAAGGTCTTGTGGATGAAGATCGTTGGTGTGGAGATAGCGCAAAAACGAACGCAACGCACAAAGATGCAATTCTACGGTTTTATAGCTGTAGCCCAACAACGTATTGATATAACCGGATACCTGTTTGGCAGTAATATCTGAATAAAATACTATCTCTTGTGATTCCAAAAAGCTCAGAACCTTCTCGGAGATTTTCCTGTAGTGATCTTGTGTCACTTTGGAGTATTCTTTCTGCCGGCAATGATTTACATAGTGCTGCAGTATTTCCTTGAATTCGTTGTTATGCAGCAGATCTTTCTGTTTGTAGTACCTGCGCAGAATGCTGCCATGTTGCTGGAAGTCACCAAGCATTCGGACAACTCGAAAGGCGTTAATGATCGATTGCGTCAGCTTTCCTGCTTTTTCTAATTCGAAAAAGTTATACTGCTTATCCAGAAAACGCATACCCACTTCTTCTGTAAAGTGGTCGACTCCTTCGTTTTCGAAAAACCTGACAATACGTCTCCACATCAAGCGATAGTACTTTACTGACTGCTCGTTGTAATGGAGACGGTATAATTCGTTTTCCAGTCGAGCGAGTAAATCATGCAAAGGCAGGTTGTTCATCGGCGTTCCTCCAAAATAGTTAGTGAGATCGGTTTTTCAATCTCCCATAAATACTTTGGTCTGCTGTATTATGCAAAGTAAATAGAGGACAAATGCTTACATGTTAGACAGTTACAGCATTTACTTTGCATAATATTTTCTTTTGATAAGGCGGGGTGATAAGTCCCTTGCTCAGTGATATCTATTTGACTCCCTTCGATAACGAAATGACCAAACGAGGGCACAAGCTCACGAGGTTTGCTGACGATTGGCTGGTGCTTTGCCGAACACGGGCTGAGGCACAACAGGCACTCAAGGAAGCGACAGAAATCCTGACAGAACTGGGATTGAAGCTTCACCCTGAGAAGACAAGGATAGTTCATATTACCGGGGGCTTTGAATTTTTGGGCTATAAGCTCAAGAAAGGCAAGGGCCTCAAGTTGCCGGAAAGCAAACTCTCCAAGAGGCCCAATGCTCAAGGAATGTATGCTATCCCTAAAGAGCAGTCGGTCAGACGATTCATGGATCAGATACGGCAGAAAACCAAGTGCAGAGTTCCCCTCACCCTCAAGGAGATTATCGATGAGATAAATCCGATTATACGGGGATGGGGAATGTACTACCGCAAGGCACATGTCCCAAGCTGTTCAGTCGTCTGAAGAGCTGGATAGTGCACCGCCTGTGGTCACATCAGCTTAAACGCTGGCGTAACTGTGGATGGCGTAAATATCCCGAAAAGGTTCTCTACAACCGCTACGGGCTCGTGAATTTGATTCAGCTAATACCTGAGATTGGTGGAAGATCGGCGCGGTAAGCGAGCAGTTAAGGGAAAGCGGATTACGGGAAACTGTATGATCCGTTTGCTCGAGCGGACAGAGGGAGGCCTTAAGGCCGACCTCTTCCGACTCTACATTCGTCTACATCGCTGTCGCAAGAAGTGGATTGCGGCCTTCATGAAGGGTGGCGATCGGGAACTGGGATATAATAAAGTATGGTTGTGACAAAGGTTCTTTCCGTCGTTCAGTTGAGCAAGAAATACCGCGAAATTCTCGCTGTCGACGGCATTTCGTTTGACGTGGGACGCAACGAGATAGTCGGGCTCTTGGGTCCCAATGGAGCCGGAAAAACCACGACGATTAACATGATTCTCGGTGTTCTCCAGCCGAGTTACGGGAGTATTGTTATCGAAGGCGTGGACATCGAGTCGGACAGGTCTCAAGCGCTCGAACGTACAAACTTCGCTGCGGTCTACGCCCCCTTGCCGGGGAATTTGACCGTATATCAGAATCTGTACTTTTTCGGCCTGCTCTACGGGGTGAGGAATCTAACGGAACGCATTGATGTCGTGCTCGAACAGTTTGAGATCGAGCCATTTCGAGACCTGAAATGCGGCGTGCTTTCTTCGGGAGAGCAGACGCGTCTGTCCCTCGCCAAAGCCATGCTCAATCGTCCACGTCTTCTTCTTCTTGACGAACCAACGGCATCGCTCGATCCCGCTGCGGCGCGAGACGTTCGTGCGAAGATCCTGGCGTTTGTGGCCCAGGGCACGGGTGGCGTGCTGTGGACGTCGCACAATATGTACGAAGTGGAAGAGGTTTGTGACCGCGTGCTCTTCCTCTCGCGTGGGAAGATTTTGCTCGAAGGAAACCCCAAGACTCTAGCTCGTGAGCACGGCAAAAATACGCTCGAGGAGCTTTTCATCACTGTGGCGCGCGAACCGCTTGCATTTGGGGTCGGCTGAGCACATGCATCTCAATCGCGTCGCAGCCATCGTGCTTCGCCAGTATTATCTCATACGTGGAAGCCTCTCCCGCGTATTACCGTTGTTCGTGTGGATTGCCATAGACATGGTGCTATGGGGCTTCATCACCAAGTACCTCAATACCGTCACTTCGTCCGGGTTTAATTTCGTGCCGATACTGCTTGGAGCTGTCCTTCTCTGGGACTTCTTGGTTCGTGTCATGCAGGGAGTGACGATCGCGTTCTTCGAAGACGTGTGGTCGCGCAATTTCCTTAATATCTTCGCGACACCGCTCTCGATATCAGAGTACCTCATCGGTCTCGTGCTTTCGAGTGTCGCGACCAGCGTGGTTGGTCTTGCCGTGATGCTTGCCTTGGCGACCACGCTTTTCGGCCTGCCCTTCTTCGCCTACGGCCTTATGCTTGTTCCGTTCCTTCTCGTGCTCTTTCTGTTTGGTGTCGCCCTCGGTATTTTCAGCAGTGCTGTAGTGCTTCGGCTCGGGCCGGCCTCAGAGTGGTTTATCTGGCCTATTCCTGCCCTCATCTCGCCCTTTGCGGGAGTCTTTTATCCTCTCGCCACACTCCCAGAGTGGATGCGTTATCTCTCGTATTTATTGCCACCATCCTATGTTTTCGAAGATATGCGGACAATCATCTCCGGGGGCACTGTTTCAACATCCGGGCTGCTTTGGGGCGGGTGTCTTGCGGTTTTTTATATACTGTATGCGTGTTGGTTTTTTGCCCGCATGTATAAACATGCGCTCCACACTGGCCTCATTGCCCGCTACAGCGCTGAAACGGTAAGCTGATGACAATGACTCACGGGTCTTTCGTGTTTGAGCATGCCCGCGATACAGAGATCCTTTATCCCCACCGCTTGGATTCCGCGGCAAAGCCGGCTCGTCGTCTTGAGTCGCCAGTCCCCCCTGATGTTTGCGACACTTCGGTGGATTCTTTGCAGCCTGAGCGTGTAGCTCCTCCTGTTGTTCGATTCGATGCCGATACTCTAGTCACGCCTCCGATATCTTCTCCGCCTTCTTTATCCCTGCTTTTGCTCCTGCAGCCTCAAACTCAAGCTTGACGGGACAGCCTCGGCGATCCGATTTTCAACCTGCGCAGTATCCCCTGCAATGGCTTCGGTGCCTTGATCTTCTCTCCGGTCGAAACCGTGGCGACTCAAATGATCCCAAGGTCCACTACTGGGGGCGTGAGCCAACTAGCCTGCCTTGATGTCTTTGAAGAACTTCGACCACGTTTTGCCGAAATGGGTGAATGGTTCGGGCATGTGTCTCACTGTGGACATCGGCAAGCCATGGGGACTTCTGGTACTTGATTTTATTGAATGCTTTTTGAGGACATATGCGTTGGGATTGAGCTCTGCTTCAAACTGCCTGTTCCCATTGCGCAAGCACCAGCGTTTTCTCCTGCCACATCCCGATATCGTCCGACTAAATCCGTCTAAATAAGAAACCTCTAAATAGTGCCTCCGTTTTGAACGCTCATATGCTCTCAGAATCCTCCAGTATCAAAGACGTTCTTCCGTCTAGATTCTATGAAAACAATATGTCAAGGACATGTCAATAAACGTCAAAAAATATGATTAGAATGATGATTCTTGTCAAAAATATCCTTTATTTTTAATAAGTTTTAAGAAGCGATGCGGAAAATATAGAAGGCATATAAATTGCTTATAACTATTTCCATGGCAGCGCAAAAGAACAAAAGTGACCTTATTCTCGACGAATTAAGGCGCCGTAAAACAAGCAAAAAAATTGTCGAGGTCGAAGAAGACACTGTTAAGGTGGTTATCTTCTCCCTTTCGGATGAACTCTATGCCATCAAGGGACCTGAGGTAAAAGAGCTTCTCTCTCTCGTTCCAATACATTGTGTGCCGGGTTCTCCCGATTTCATCCCGGGGGTGATCAACATAAGAGGGGATATCGAGTCGGTAATCAAGATAAACAAATTTCTCGGCCTGCCTGATTCCGAGACTTCGACGAAGAGTCGCATTGCTATCAGTGAGACGGATGGCATACGCTCAGGCATTATCCTGGATTCTGTCGAAGATGTGATGGATATTCCTGCAAGTTCTGTCAACCCCCCCCTCTCAACGCTCGGCAAGGAAGCCAAAGAATATGTGTCCGGAGAGTTTCTGTATGGAGACAGGAGCGTCACGATTCTCGATATCGGCAAGATATTCGGGCGGCTCGGATCATGACTCCCCGGGGACCGGCCAGCATCCGCCCAGGCGCTCATCGACGGATGCAGAGATGCGTCACCCTTTGTCCGAGGTGCGCACATGGATGATTTGGAAGTATTGGTATTTACTGTGGCGGGGATAATCATAGGAGTGGATACAGAACAGATTGACGGAATGATTTCGACCGAACAGGCAGAGGAAATGGGAATAGAAGTGAGCAGGTTTCATGAAAAGATCTCTCTTAGGGAAAGATCCGTGCACTATCGTTCGCCGAAAGCGCTCTTGATAAAGGATGAGGCACCGTACGCGGTCATCATCGAATTACCCGACGACATCCTCTCTGTGAGGCTTGACTCCATTAGCCCTCTTCCTCGTCTGCTTGGGGCGTGCACGTCCTGTAAGGCAATATGGGGAGTTACGGTGAACGAAGAGCGGATTATTTTCCTCGTCGACTTTCTGAGATTGCATACCGTGCATGAAGGCGGCAGAGATTGGCGTCTGGATTTTCCAAATAACACCATGGAGGCAACCGTATGAAGTTTTCATTGATCGAATTCCTTAAGCTTAACACTTCGCTGAGGCGATTATGGCTGTTCTCCATGATCCTTCCTCTGGCCATCGTGTACACCCTTTTGGGGGTTATCGCCGTTTCAAGCCTCTACTACGGCAGCGAAAAACGCATTAAGGACTACCGCGAGTCGCTCCTCGAAGAACGGAAAGAAGGGGTCAAGAGCATTGTAACGCTCCTCGCTCGGGCAATCGAAGGCATGTCGCAGCAGCAGGCCATCGAGACGGTAAGAAAACTGCAAGACGACACGCACAGCTCTTTCTTGGTCTACGATGGCAGCAACACCATCCTGCACGATCCAGACGTCCGACTGGGAGGGAAAAATGTGGGTGACCTGAAAGATGCCGGAGGAACCACCTATCTACGGGATCTAGCGGGACTCATAGCGGACAAGGGAGAGGGGTTCCTCCTGCATACAACAAAAGAGACTGACGGCCAAGAGGAGCCAAAGCTGATCTATGGAAGGTTGTTTAAGAAATGGAATTGGGTGGTTGCCGCCGACGTAGGGACACGCGATATCGAGCAGAAGGTCGTCAAGCAGCGCACGAGGATCTACAAGGATGTAGAACTCCTCATTGCAAGAACCCTACTCATTTCCATGACGGCCATTGTAATCATTTTCTTGTTATTGAAACGTCATGCCGACCGATTCATGACCAGACCGGTCACGAGCTTTGTCACGACGCTTAGGGACGCGCAGAACGACCTCACCGTCAGAGTCCCCGTGAAGGAGAGGAACGAATTTGGTGAGATCGCAAAGCTGTTCAACACGTATATGGAAAACCTGCTTGTCATTATGAAGAAAGTCGCCGATTCGGCCTTAGACATCAATGTGCACGCAAACGATATATCCGGCGCGGTTCAGCAACAAGCCTCCGTCACCACCGAGCAGTCCACGGCGGTGACCGAGATCACCTCCACAATGGAAGAGCTTTCCGCTTCTTCATCACAGATCGCCGAGTACTCCAAATCGGTGGTGGACAATGCCAAAAAGACTTGTGACGATTTAAAAACAGGGGCGGATGCCGTCAATGCGGTAATTACAAAAATGACCGAGATCAGCAAAGACAATGAACAAAGTATCCGAGAGATTCACGAACTCGGNNTTCAATGCAGCGCTTGAAGCATCCAGCGCAGGCGAGGCAGGTAAGCGGTTCGCCGTCGTTGCGGTAGAGATTCGCAAGTTGGCTGATAATGTCATGGAATCCACGGGAGAGATCGAGGCAAAGATCAATGAAATACAGGAGGCCATCGAACGACTCGTGATCACCTCTGAGAAGGGTTCGAAGGCCATCGGCGGAGGCATCGAATATTCCGGGCATACGAACGAGCTCCTCATCGAGATTATCGACGCGGCCAACCAGACCACCGATTCCGCAAAACAGATTTCTCTATCAACACAGCAGCAAAAGACCGCGAGCAGTCAAGTCCTAACCGCGTTGAAGGAAATCATGACAGGATCAAAACAGAACACAGATGCAATCAATCAGATCACCTTAATCTCTAAAAACATGGCACTTTTATCTGATAATCTGAGAGAAGCTGTTGAGAAGTTCAAGCTTCAATAACATTTCAACGGCTTGCACTCAGGGGACATATTCATAGAGAATGATATGGCACCTATACGAGTACTGATAGTTGACGACAGCTGTCTTGCGCAAGAGCTAATCAGCTCAGTTTTGTCGGTGGACAAGCAGATCCAGATCGTCGGCCAGGCGACTAACGGCAGAGAGGCCATCGAGAAGACAAGGGGGTTGAAGCCCGATATCGTGCTCATGGATATCGAAATGCCGGTCATGAACGGCATCGAGGCCATTGAGCATATTATGGCCACGAATGCGGTCCCCATCCTTGTGGTCACTGCTCAAAGCGACGCCCACACGGCGTACACGGCGATCTCTAAGGGAGCGCTGGATCTTATCCCAAAGCCCGATGTGAATCTCAATAGCTCGCATGAATTTATCCGAAAAGTCAAGCTTCTCTCAGAGATCAAGGTGATTACTCACATAAAAGGGAAACAAGCCTTAAACATACCGTTGAGGCCGATGGCCCTTGATAAACATAGCGACAGGATTATCGCCATTGCCTCATCGACCGGAGGGCCTCGAGCGCTCTTGACAATTTTTTCGACTCTCCCGGGGGATTTGCCCTGCCCTATTGTGGTTGCTCAGCATATCCCGGACGGGTTTGCCAAGGGCCTTGCAGATTGGTTCAGCAGGTCTTCGCAACTGCATTTGAAATTGGCAGAACAGGGAGAGTCACTGCAGGCGGGGGTCATCTATATCTCCCCTTCAGAAAGCAACATGGAAGTGAACAGCGCTAAAAGGATCTCTCTGGTCGAGCGGGACCCAGGAGATATTTACCGCCCATCATGCGATATCCTCCTGTCTTCTGCTGCTCGCATATACGGGAATAAGAGCATCGGTATTATACTGACCGGTATGGGGCATGACGGCACAGCAGGAATCAAAAACATATATAAGGCAGGAGGCCTTACGATCGCACAGGATGAAACAACCTCCTCGATTTTCGGTATGAACAAGGTAGCTATCGAAAGCGGCTGCATCAGTAAAATTCTTACCATCGATGAGATTGCCATTGAAGTTCTAAGGATATTGAGCATATGAGCCGGCACACGAGTGATACAAGCCTGAGAGGCCCGCGAAGCGCAGCAACGCAGGAACGGGTGTTGGATTTATCGCCCTTTAGGGATATCATAAAGAACCTTTGCGGACTTTCTTTTGATGAGGCGAGAACAGCGACTCTGAAAAACGGCATTCAGTCGAGAATGTCCTTACTGGGGCTTGCCTGTCCTGCAAGATATCTTGAACTTCTGAAAGGCGATGAAGACGAATTCAATAATCTTGTAAGTCTTCTCACCATAAACGAGACCTATTTCTTCAGGGACCCCGCGCACTTCCAATTACTCACCGAACGTCTTGTTCCCGCCCTGATTGCATCGAAGAAGCCGGCCGAAAGATTAAGGATGCTGAGCGCGGGATGCTCAACGGGCGAGGAGCCTTACTCCATCGTCATGGCTCTCATGGAGAAGTATGGCGAAAGTGCCAGGAATCTTTTTTCCGTAACAGGAATCGATATTGACAGCAGCGCTTTCGAAATAGCCAAACGTGCCTGCTACAACGGGCATTCATTCAGAGAGTTTCCTGAAGATCTCAAAAGCAAATATTTCGACTCATTGGGCCCGGATCTCTTCCGGATAAAAGGTACCGTGTGCAAGCAGGTCGAATTCCAGCTTTTGAATCTCCTGAGTGAGACCTATCCCGTCTCGCTGCAGAACTTCGACATAATTTTCTATCGAAACGTTGCCATCTATTTCGATGCGGAAGACCAGAAGACCACATTTTCCAAGTTGTCAGCCCTCCTGAATGAGAACGGGTATCTTGTCGTTAGTTCCACCGAGACCCTGGCCCACAACATCGGAATAATGTCGCTGATCGAAATTGATAACCAGTTTCTGTACCAGAAAAAACTGGATATCGGAATCGGCAATCGACGAACAGAATCAGGCTCAGAGCCTCGCCCGAGGGCGAGTGGGCGTTCTAACCCTGCGTCACGGAGATCTGCTGTCACTGCAAGAACGGTGCATCAGGACAGAGCAGCACCGCTAAGCACAAAACCTGTTGAAAAGACAGAGGTCAGCGAGCAGAGAAGACCCAACTGCCTCTTTGACAAGGCATTGTCGCTCGCCGAAGCGAAAAAATACGATCAAGCGGTAGACCTTATTGACGCCATCATTGCGCAGGACCCCTCATTCTGCAAGGCATATACCTTGAAAGCGAGCGTGCTGATAAACATGAAGGAGCTAGACAAGGCCGAAGGGACATGTTTGATCTGCATCCAGAAGGATCAGTGGTGCCTTGAGGCGTTTCTTCTCCTGGGGATGATCGCGAAAATCCGCAACGATGACGAAGCGGCCCTCCAGCATTTTAAAGAATCATTGTATATTCAGTCGTCGTGCTGGATCGCCCATTTCTATATCGCTGAAATCCATCGCCTGCGGGGAGAGCTGAACAGAGCTTACCGTGAATATGAAATCGTCACTACTCTGCTGAAGAAGGGAAATATCAAGGAGCATGGCCTCACCTTTTTCCCCTTATCGTTTCCGATGGATCAGATTGCACATCTGTGCAATCACAATATGACGCAACTAAGAAAGAAGTTGACATAATGGAGTTGTACCGTGGCTGTTGATATGGAGAGATTTCTCGCCCGCTTTGCGGAAGAGTCTCGCGAACATGTCGCGAGGCTCAATGAGGGACTCATAGCCCTGGAAAAAAATCCTAACGATTCCGAAACGATTCATGCAATTTTTCGTGCAGCCCATACGATAAAGGGATCCTCCAGGATGCTGAAGCTCTCTGCCATTTCAGAAATTGCTCATAAACTTGAGGACGCCCTTGGCGCATTAAGAGACAAGAAGATCATGCACTCGAAAACGCTCACCGATTTGCTTTTCAGGGCTGTCGATACCATTTCGGATATGATCGAAAAGACGGCTGCAAAGCAGGAGCTTACTGCTGTGGACAACGATGTATACCAGGGACTCGCAAAGGCTGCCGAAGGCAGCTTCTCTGTCGAGGACGAGAAAAGAGTGGCTTCTCAGCCGCTGAATGAAGAAAACGCAGAAAAGGAAAAGGCCGGACCTACGTATTCCAAGCCCACTCCCGTTACTGCCGATCCCCACGCTTCAAAAAGAACCACCGTTTCGTCAAAGACCGCTGAAACTGTTCGTGTCAGCTCGGAGAAGCTGGACGACCTCATCAAGCTGATGGGCGAGATCGTATCGAATCAAAACAATCTGAAACAGCGCATGCGAGAGGTCAAAGAGATTGAACGGCGGATGAGGGCGCATCTGGAATTTGCCAGGAGACTGAAGACCCGTAGTAATGGTTCGTTCCCAGACGCCCTGCTGGAGGAGGCGCACGCCGTGCATGCGGAGATAAGGCAGCTTGCAGCCAGCATAGGAGAAGACATTAATGTCCAGGAGTTGCTGAGCGGAGAACTGCAGGAAAGAACTCTGATCATGCGTATGGTGCCTCTTTCAACGGTCTTCGAAGCGCTTCAGCGTATGGTCCGGGACTTCGCTGGCTCGTTGGGCAAGGAGGTGGACCTAATCATCGAGGGAGGGAATATAGAACTGGACAGGAAAATGATCGAAAAGATCGGGGACCCCCTCGTACACATGGTCCGTAATGCCATTGATCATGGGATAGAGAAGCTTGAAGACCGGGTCAAGGCGGGAAAACCGCAGAGGGGTGTCTTAAAGATCTCTGCCTACTATGACACTGGCAATGCGGTCATTGAACTTGGCGACGATGGGAACGGCATCCCCCTAAAGAAAGTACGAGAGAAGGCTCTCAAAAGAGGAATATTCACCGAAAAAGAGCTGGACGGCATGGATGACAAGTCACTTCTGGATCTCATCTTCCATCCTGGATTCAGCACCAGCGAGATTATCACCGATATTTCGGGCCGCGGCGTTGGAATGGATGTGGTTAAGAAAAATATCGTTGACGATCTCAAAGGCGCCATAAGCGTTAAAACCTCGGCAGGTACCGGAACGATCTTCTTGATCCGCCTTCCGCTTACTTTGGCGATCATGCCAGTAATACTGATAATGGTTTCAGGGAAGACCTTCGCGATAGCGTCCCACTATGTCAGAGAGATCATACGTGTCCCTAGGGCGGAGTTCATAACCGTCGTGGACAGGACTGCCATAAGACTTCGGAATGAATTCATTCCGGTGTTCGATCTGGATCCGCTCCTAAAAATGCCGGGAGAGGCCCGTTCTTCTGAGGCACAAGAACCACTTATTATCATCGTCTTTTGCGGCAGTGACTATATGGGGCTCATTGTGGACGAACTTGTTGACGAGGAGAACATGGTGATCAAATCACTCCCTTCTCACATGCAACATATCAATCTGGTATCAGGCGTCACAATCTCTAGTACAAATGACATAATCAATATCCTTCATATCCCCGCAATCCTCGCTGCTGCGAAGGAGACAACGGGGCCGAGAATACACGCCGAGCAAAGTACAGTCAAGGAGACCGCGGTCAACATCCTTGTAGTTGATGATTCGATCAACACACGCGAGATCGAAAAAAGCATCCTCGAATCCTACGGTTATCGCGTCACGCTGGCCGAAGACGGGATGGATGGGCTCGAAAAGGCCAAGGACTTTGAATTTGATGCGGTCATCACCGATGTGGAGATGCCGAAACTTGACGGTTTTTCACTCACGGAACTCCTGAGGAAAGAGGAGTCCTATAAATTCACGCCTATTATTATCGTCACCTCAAGGGAAAAAGAGGAGGACAAGAGGAAGGGTGTTCAAGTGGGGGCCGATGCCTATATAGTCAAAGGCTCTTTTGACCAGTCGAACCTGCTTGAAACCGTTCAGAACCTCATTGGGACAAAGGAGAAATGAGATGAACCCAGATGAAATCAGAATTCTTATGGTGGATGATGATTCAATGATAAGAGATCTGATAGGTGTTATACTTGAGTCGAACGATTATGTTGTCGAGACGGCGAAGGACGGCCTTGAGGCGTTGGAGAAGTATAAGGCAAGATCGCCTCACGTTATCATAACAGACATGAATATGCCCGAAATGGACGGTCTCGCATTGATAAAAGAGATCAGGAGGACCGATTCCGAAGTTGCTATTATACTGTTGACCGGCGATGATGACGCACAGACATTAGGGGTCGATGCGGATGAATGCATAGCCAAGGACGAAAACATCTCGGATACCATTGTTGCCTCGGTGGATGCAGTTACTAGGAAAAAGGGGTTGAAGGGCTGAGCAAATGGGAGAATCGAAGGAAAGAATCACAGAGAAACTGAAGCTCCTTCAGAAAAACTATCTCAAACAGCTTCCGGAGAGGCTGGAGGAGATCGATGCCTGTTACATGGCGCTGCTGAGAGATCCCGGAGTCAATGAAGTGATCAGGAACCTGCACCGGCTGGCTCACAGCATCAAGGGATCGAGCGCATCCTTTGGTTTCAAGAGGGTGAGCACGGCGGCCCTGTCGCTCGATAAATTCCTGAGGCCCTTTGTAGAAAACGGCACGCAAATAACAGCCGAAATACTCGCGGAAGTACGTAATCTTATTGACGTATTGAATAGTGCTGTTGAGGCAGTTAATAAAAAGGGCGTGATGGATACCACCACTTCCCTTCATTCTGTGTATGTGCTTGCCCGTGCAGATCGAAAGAGCGAGGAGAAGGTGCGACGAGTCTATATTGCAGAGGGAAATTCCTTGCAACTTGAAGATCTCTCTTCAGGAATACGCCAGTTCGGCTATGAGGTTGCTGGATTCAAACATCTCAATGAGCTTGAAGATGCGATAGCTAAAAAGGCACCCTCAGCTGTGATCCTCGATAGAGAACTATTGGAAGAAAGCCCAACCTATTTTGCAAAGGTGACCGACATTCTAAAAAGGATGGACACAAAGATCCCGGTCATATTCATTTCGGAGCGAAATGACGTTCAGGCCAGGCTTCAGGCTGTACGGGACGGTTCTGATGCCTATTTTGTAAAGCCGGTGAATATCAGCGATCTTGTGGACAATCTGAACTCGCTTACCACCAGCAGGGTGACTGAACCTTACAGAATCCTTATAGTCGATGACGAGCAGGAACTGGCTCACTACTACTCCCTTCTCCTTCAGGAAGCAGGAATGGCCACGGAAATTGTTAACTCTCCTCTGCAGGTTTTCGACCGTCTTGCTGAATTCTCCCCTGACCTGATTCTTATGGACATGTATATGCCTGAATGTGACGGGATGGAGCTTGCAAAGACCATCAGGCAGATGAAAGCGTATTTCAGCATTCCCATTGTGTTTCTCTCGGGTGAAACAAACATCGATAAACAACTGGCGGCAATGATAATGGGAGGAGATGAGTTCCTCACAAAACCAATAAGGCCAGACCATCTCATTTCATCGGTCATCATAAGGGCCGAGCGGATGAGAATAATACGCTCATTCATGGAACGGGACAGTCTTACAGGCCTGCTAAATCATACAATGACGAAGCTCCAGGTAGACGCCGCATTGAAAATGGCTAGAAGGCTCAACACGGTGCTGTCTTTTGCAATGATAGACATAGACCATTTCAAGCTGGTAAATGACACTTACGGTCATCTTATGGGTGACAGGGTAATATCCAGTCTGTCTCAGCTGTTACAGCAAAGGCTTCGGAAGACAGACATCATTGGGCGGTATGGCGGCGAAGAGTTTGCGGTCGTACTAAATAGGGCCAGTGCCCATTACGCGATGGAAATACTCGATGATATTCGCACAAGATTCTCCCAGATAAAGTTCCGCCATTTGGAGAAAGAGTTTTCCGTGACCTTCAGCGCCGGCGTAGCGTCCTTCCCGGAATTTCGGGAAGGCGAAACTCTCAACGCTGCTGCCGATAAGGCGCTGTATGAGGCCAAGAGAAGCGGTAGAAACAAGGTGGTCATAGGAGAGCTCTTGGAAGAACTGAAAAAGAGAAGATACCTCCGCATCTCTCCATCATTAAAGGACCCCCTATGGATTGAGATACCCCATGAGAAGTTGGGTGAACTTTCTCCGAGCATGGTAAAAATAACCGATATTGGTGTAGGAGGTCTCGGGTTCGAGCTGCCTGATGCGGAACTACTCCTCAAGCAGGGTATGCAGTTAGATCACGTCAGGCTTTCGATCCCTGGAGAAAATCCCTTTGTTTTTTCCTGTATCGTCTCTTTCTTGCGCGGTGAGAAATGTGGTATTGAATTTCTTAATTTGACCGAAAGCACTATTGCTATGATTGCACGATACCTCTATCGAAGAGAGGTAGAGCTTCTCGAAGCAGATGGAGATAAGAATGTTGTCCCTTCACGTGAAAACCCGATAACGGTCATTATGACCATTAATAACGTAAAGGCATTGTATTCAGACGCGACAGTGGTGAAAGAAATCGGGATCTGCGGTATGGTAGTCGAAAGGCATTCTGCAGAATCTCCGTTGAAACAGGGAATGCACATAGATCACATTGAGTTGCACATTCCAGGAGAAGACGAATGTATCATTTCGGGCTCAGTTGCTCGTTTGCATGGAAAACGTAGCCATATTGAATTCGATATGACCAGGAGATATGATATAAGCAAGATCAGAAGATATATTTATAGGAGAGAAATCGAGCATCAGGGGATTGAGAAGAATATTTCGAGAGATGAAAACACGACCGAGAACGCCGCCAAGAAGGCTGCTTCGCCGCAACGAAAGAAGATATTGATCGTCGACGACTCTGCTACCATTCAGGATGAGTACGGCAGATTTTTCTTTGAGTGCGATTTTGTTGTCTTACAGGCAAGAGACGGCGCGGAAGGAATCAAGATAGCCATGTCGGTCCTGCCTGACTTAATATTAATGGATGTAAACATGCCGGTGGTGAATGGAATTGAGAGCACCAAGATCATTAAAGCTCATCCGAATACGAAACACATCCCCATTTTGATGTTTGCCACTGAAGATGAAAAGGATGAGAATCTTATGGCGATGCAGGCAGGCGCTGAAGAATATATTATTAAAACAATGGATAAGAAAGGTGTTCTTCAGAGATTAGAAAAATATTTTGTTCACGATAAAACTGAGACCGTCGTTACCCGTGTACCAAATCCCAAGTTAATTGATGGGTAATCAGCTTTACCCAGCAACAGAAAACTCCTCACCCGATGCCCGCGAGAAAAACCTCCCTGAGGAATGTTCTCTAGGTGTGGCCTCGATCCTGATGGGTGCATGGCGTGGTGAAGACTTGAACCAAATTTCAAAGGAAAAACGGCACTGGTAAGAATAGCCGGCCACTCATATGAGGGTGAAGTCGGAATAGTTCTCGATGAAGCATTTTTCCCGCCAGCTACAACTAAAACTCCCAATTCTCTTTTTGAGTGCTTCTTGAATCGACTTTTGATGTTCTCTTTGACTGTAAAATAAACATTATTTTTTGCGCAAGCAAACACCTCATCATGCTGAGAATACCGGGCAAGAAGCACTTCTTGAAGAGGTTTTCCTCCTTTACCTGATAAGCTTCTGCTATTCCTTAAAGTTGCTTGGGGTTTTGGGGGAAGAAAGGTGCCTTTTTAAATAGCCGCCACAGCTTCTTATGGAGGGGTATTACACTTAATGTCTGGAGAAACGTGCCCAGTCTTGACTTATCGTTTTCTGTTATATCAAGAAACTCAATTCCGATATCAAAGCGTTTCGATTTCGTGTCGGGCGTTTCAAGACAGCAAGCCACTCTCCCCTGAAACTTCATGGGAATATCCTGATTGGGAAGAAAGAGTGCCATGGGAAATCTCTTCTCGACCTGAATTCTATTATCCAATTCCATGAGCATACCGCCAACGCTTATTTTCTTAACATGTGAACTCTTCGGGTAATATAAGAGTACCTTTTTATTAGCATGGACTCTGAATCTCAAGGCGCTCGACCCATATTCATCGCTTAGCCTTTGTTCATTCGGACTACCAGACATTCTAATAAAATCCTTAAGCATAACCATCTTATCTGAAGCTGTATCACTAAATCTTATCCCAGCTGTGTAACCGGCAACAGGCTTTGTGCTCGGGATCGTCATCTCGCTGTTTGAATTTTCCCATATAACGTGGCAGTGGAGAGAGAAAGGCATCCCTTTACTGTGCAGTTTAATAAGATGTTTATCAGCAAACTTTAAACTTTCGCTTGTTGCTACGCAAGCCCCGGTCATGCTAATGTTCAAGAGCTCGGCCTCAGCAGCATAAAGGTTTTTGGCCGAGATACCCAAATGTTCTACTACGAATCTTTGATGTCGTCTTATTCCCACGGGCATAATAAAATAACCATTACCGTTACCATATAATAAATACCATTATAGCAGGTTTCACGCGGGAGAGCTCATTGAAATAACTATTCCTAAGTTAAAATTGCTTTTTTTCCTTTGACATCATTTAAGCTTCTTTGCTGGATGACTGGATATTTCCTATCAAAGGAGGTCCAATCATATGCGGACAGAAGCTACCAATAGCTTCATCTCTTTGTTCAGAGAGCAACCGTTCCCCTAAAACCATGGACAAATATTCCACGACGTCATTCGAACTGTTGTAACGGATGTTACCCCTTAAGAAATCGATGAATTGTTATATTTCAAGGAGTTGGCGTTTTTTTCGTCACATTGTAGCCACTAATTCTTATAGGCATATTTTTTATTTTATAGTAGGGATAATATCAGTTATT
>DMNE01000413.1 GCA_003453735.1 Nitrospiraceae bacterium
GGCTTCCACGGCCTCTCCTACGAATACATCGCTTCAGTATTGCCGGAGTTCGACCCCAAGGCAGCTTCCGGCAAGACCGTGGTGCTGCACCTTGGCAACGGTGCGAGCATGTGCGCTATGGAGAACTGCAAGAGTGTGACGACCACCATGGGCTTCAGCGGCGTGGAGGGCCTACCCATGGGCACGCGGAGCGGCGCTCTGGACCCGGGCATCATGCTCTATCTCATGGATGCACGCGGCATGGATGCTCAGGCCATTGAGAAGTTGATTTACACGCAGTCAGGGTTGCTCGGCATATCGGGAATCTCAAGCGACATGCGTACCCTGCTCTCAAGCAAGGAGCCAAGGGCGGAGCTCGCCATCGACCTTTTCGCGTATCGCATCAGGCGCGAGATGGGCTCACTCATAGCAGCTCTTGGCGGAGTAGACGCGATTGTTTTCACAGGGGGGATCGGCGAAAACGCTGAGCAAATCCGGGAACGAGTCTGTCGCGATTTGGCGTGGCTTGGTGTAGAAGTTGACGTCGATGCGAACGCGCGCAGAGGTCCCTGCATCAGCACCGCTGGATCACGGGTAAAGGCTTGGGTGATCCGGACCAACGAAGAATTGATGATCGCGCGCCACACCAGGTGTGTGATCGGATGAAGGGGGACATGGTATGACACTCGAAGTTTCGCACCCCGTGCTCAGGGGCAAGAAGGCACTGGTAGCCGGCATCGCAAATGATGACTCAATAGCGTATGGATGTGCAAAGGCGTTCAAGGAGTGGGGCGCCAACCTCGCGATAACCTATCTCAACGAAAAAGCCAAGACCTATGTCGAACCGCTGGCGAAAACGCTTGAGGCGGAGATCTTTATGCCTCTCGACGTAGCGAAGCCGGGCGAATTGGAGGCTGTCTTTGAACGGATTAGGAGCGAGTGGGGCCGCCTCGATATCCTTGTTCACTCCATCGCCTTTGCACCGAAGGAGGATCTGCAGGGAGGGCTGCTCAACTGTTCTTCCGAAGGCTTTGCAAAGGCAATGGACATCTCGTGCCACTCTTTCATCAGGATGGCGCAGCTTGCCGCTCCGCTGATGAAGGATGGCGGTGCCCTCTTCACGATGACCTTTCATGNNCGTTATCTCGCTTACGAACTCGGGCCGCAGAAGATACGCGTGTACGCGATCTCGCCGGGTCCTCTTAAGACGCGAGCCTCATCAGGCCTGAAGGACTTCGACCTCTTGGTGGAAGAAGCGACAGCGCGGGCGCCTCTCGGCGAGCTCATCGACATCATGGATGTGGGCTATGCCTGTGCCTATCTCGCATCGTCCTTTGCGCGCCACCTCACCGGCGATACACTGTATGTCGACGGCGGCGTTCATATTATGGCCTGATGAATAGATACGCGTGACAAAAAAATGCAGATTGTTGAGTCCGGACAGAATTCGGCTGATTAATACGTCGAAACAGGCAAGGAGCAGAATATGAGCTCAAACGCCTCTCAAGCATGCGCAGCGCGGAACCGATAATCAGACCGGAAAGAGGGTTGTGAGGGGGGATGGTGACCGATCTGGTACAGGATTCATCTAAGAATATAAATCATATGCTGACGTTTAGCCAAGCTAAGGGCGAAGCAGTGGGGCTTGCATACAAGAGCGCATGGGCGGATGTGGAAGCTCGGGCAGTGAGGATCTTGCACGGGAAGGGCTTGAATGGAGCATTGGATCACCTTCTGAGCGAAGGTACGCATGACTTAACCCTTACAAAGAGGGGGAGGCAAGCTTATTTAGAGAAACATATTACTGGACAAGGGTTTCAAGACTTTTAGCATTAAAACTTTTGACAATACGGGGTAATATGAAAGGAGGAATCATATGAAAAACAAAAGCAGGGCAGTAGTCATCGTGATGGTATTGACAATGGTCGTGGTTGTTGCAGTTCTTGCTCTTGCGCAGGATAAACCGGCAGATAACATGCAGATCGTCCTTGAAAAGGTACGTGCCGACAAGAAGCTTTTGGTCGCGGAGAATATGCAGCTGACAGAGTCCGAAGCTAAGGCCTTCTGGCCGGTCTATGAACGGTATCAGGATGAACTGTTTCTTTTACGCGCACGCTCCATAAAACTGATCAATGACTATGCCGATGCCTATGGCAAGATGACCGACGACACTGCGGAGAAGCTGCTTGACGAGTATATGACGATCGAGACTCTGGGGCTGAAGGTCCGTAAGGCCTACCTCCCCAAGTTCCGCAAAGTCTTATCTTCGAAAAAGACGGCACGCTATTACCAGATCGAGAATAAGATCCAGGCCGCACTGAACTATGAACTCGCCAAAAACATACCGCTCGTGAAAGCAGCGGAGTAGTAATAAAAAAGGGAGGATGTGACAATGAAATACTTTCATTTGACAGCTATGTTGTTGGCGCTTCTTGTCGCCTGTATATGCGTTTGTCCTGATCCTGCTGCCTCAGCGTCGGCGGCAGAGATTAAACATGATGTCAAAAGTGCTCTGGACAAACTCTATGCGAAGTCCGCTGCGGCCAGGGCACTTGGTGAAAAGGCGAAGGGCATACTTGTCTTCCCCGGCATCGTGAAAGGTGGTTTCATTGTGGGAGGGCAGTATGGTGAGGGCGCCCTCCTCGAGGAGGGAAAGACGGCCGGGTATTACAATACTGTTCAGGCTTCGTATGGGCTACAGGTGGGTCTCCAGAAATTCGGTTACGCATTGTTTTTTATGACGGACTCGGCTCTGAGGTGGCTCGATAGAAGTGACGGGTGGGAACTCGGCGTCGGCCCGACCATCGTCGTCGTGGACATAGGTGCAGCCAAGTCACTGTCAACTACAACATTGCAATCCGAGATCTATGCATTTTTCTTTGATCAGAAGGGACTTATGGGAGGTCTCGGCCTACAGGGCACAAAAATTACCAGGATAGAGAAATGAGAGGCGTCCGCGACGTTCCCCATATAACCCTTGCAGTGCTTTTTATCGGTGTACTCATTGCATCAAGCTTCTGGATTTTGCGCCCTTTTCTCATTTCCATTATTTGGGCTTTCCTCATTGTAGTGGCAACGTGGCCGATCCTGTTAAAGCTCCAGACGCGGCTCTCGAACCGACGCGGGTTAGCCGTGGCAGTGATGACGGCCGCGCTTCTGCTCATCGTTTTCATACCACTGACGCTCGCCGTTCTTTCCATACTCAATAATGCAGAGGATATCGCCGGACGGATCAGGTCGCTCACTGCGTTGACCATATCGCCTCCTCCGCAATGGCTGGAACGCATTCCTCTGGTCGGCGGGAGGCTCTCTGCCCGATGGCAGGAGTTTGCCGCTCTCACCCCCGAAGAACGTTCGGTCATGGTGGCTCCTTACGCCGGGAGGGCTCTGCAGTGGTTTCTGGTACAGGCCGGAAGCATCGGCATGATGATGCTTAATTTCTTGCTGACCGTGATTATCGCGGCAATTATGTTTGCGAAAGGAGAGATTGCGGCAGCGGGGATCCTGAGTTTTGCCAGACGCCTAGCCGGAGGGCAGGGGGAGGAGGTTGCTATGCTCGCGGCAAAGGCGATCCGAGGAGTAGCGCTGGCGATTGTCTTGACGGCGCTCATTCAAACGATCCTTGGGGGAACCGGCCTTGCGGTCACCGGAGTGCCTGCGGCGGCGCTGCTGACTGCGGTGATGTTCATGCTCTGCCTAGCGCAGATTGGTCCGGCGCTCGTGCTCGTCCCTGCTGTGATCTGGCTCTATGTGAAGGGCGGAGCACTGTGGGGGACCGTACTGCTCTTTTTCTCGATTTTAGCGCTTGCGGTAGACAACATCATCCGTCCCCTCTTTATTAAGAAGGGGGCGCAATTGCCGCTGATAATGGTTTTTGCCGGCGTGATCGGCGGCCTCGTCGCATTCGGTATTGTCGGGCTCTTCGTCGGTCCGGTAGTGCTGGTGGTCACCTACACACTTCTCAAGGCATGGGTGTCCGGCGATGCTCCGGAGGATGCGTCTGTCTCTGAGGAGCAGTGAAAAATGTTCAGGATGTTGTAGAACTTGGACCCCGGTTGCGCTTCAATACATTAGATGATAGACTGGCTATATGCTAACTGCTCAATAGCTATCCTATAGGAGGAATTATGAAATGGATGCAGAATGGCAGCCCAGTGATAATGACGTAAGGACGGTGTTGGAAGCCCATGGCTTATTGCCGGAGGGCCCCTTGTTAGATGAAGCATTGGGACTCGCCGCCCTCTATGCTGAGAGGATCCGGCAACTCCTCGGGGAGCTTCCCTCGTCCGTCAACAGGCAGAAAGCTCTTCTGGCTATTCTCGAAGAGGGACTCATGCAGGAAGGCATCATTCCTAATAACCATGAGAGGAAATTCACAATGCCTGCTGAATAAGGCGCTTCCCCGGCGCACTTAAGGACAGGGCAACGGGCAAGCGGGAGGTGGTCCGGCCCTGACTTTGAAAGTGGATACATGTGTATCTCGGCAATAAATGCGGGGCAAGACTGATTGAGAGCACTTAAAGGAGAAACCTAATGGCACAAAAACCTCAAAGTATAGAAAGTATCAAGAAAGAAACCAAACCCTCTTTGGCCGCGCCAGCCCAGGAATCATGCGAAGACATACGGACAGGAACGAGTCCTGAGACACTGAAGCAAGCCATCCTCGACAACCTTAATTATGTTCAGGGACGCATTCCAAAGCTTGCCACGCGGAACGACTGGTACATGGCGGTTGCCTATACGGTGCGCGACAGGATGATCGATCATTTTATCCGTTCGCTCCAGGAGTTGCGGCGGCCGGAAGTAAAAATCGCCAGCTACCTCTCGGCGGAGTTCCTCATGGGGCCTCATCTTGG
>DMNE01000458.1 GCA_003453735.1 Nitrospiraceae bacterium
TTATAATGCACCTTTATTCAACTTGGAGCTGGCTCCTTAAATACTCTGCCATCCCGTTTATCCAGTAACGTGCGCCGATATTGTATAAACCGCTGGGGTCGCTGTTTTACCTCTTCCAGCCTCCTGGCGTCACCTGTTCACTAGCGGAATCAGCAACAGTGGTACCTTGCTTCGACTGCACACTTTATTGGCCACACTTCCCGCCCAAAAAGCCTCCATTCCCGATTTCCCATGTGTGGCCATGACAATGAGATCGGCCTGAAACGCGTGGGCGGATTCGTCAATAACAGTGGCCGGATCGCCTCTTAGCACATGCGTGCTTGCTTCGAACCCTTGATTCCGAAGCGCGTCCACCTGTGCCTGTAGATACTCCTCCGCATTCTGAACAGACATTTCCAATAATTTCGATGTCGTACCCGGCAGTAATCGGCTTGTCACCGTACTTTCACCCGTGAGGTCTCCGAAGCTAGGAACAGCCATAACCAGATGAATGATTGCGCCACACGTTCTCGCCAGTTCCTTCGAAGCTGGCAGGGACTGCTCATGATCTGGCTCGCCGTCCAGAGGTAGCAGTAATGCCTTACAAGAAAAATCAGGTAAATATCCGTCTGTACCAGGATGGGTAATGAGAACAGGGAGAGATCCTTTTGAAATGACCTTCTGAGCAATACTTCCCAGAAAGAGATGGAGTGCCTGACCTCGACCGTGAGAGCACATGACGATCAGGTCATGGTCCAATTCAGTTGCATGATCGACAATACTTTCGGCCACATTGTCCGCTTCCGTTGTGTGCACATGGAAATCAACCCGGACATCATCGGGAAAAGCTCGTCGGGCGATGTCTCTCAAATAGGCGGTTGCTTCCTCGGTTTTTTTCAGATGGGGTTGACCGTGAACCTCGTGAGGAACATTCCTTTCTATGACGTGAAAAAGGGTGACGATGGCATTGAATTTTCTTGAGAGAAGGGAGGCTACTGGCAGGGCGACCTCGGCCATACGGGAGCCGTCCAAGGGGACTAAAATATGCTTGAACATGGGATCACCTCATAAATAGGGTATCATAAAGAAGGTAGATATTCAGTGCAATGACTACTACCGCGATAAGGCTGGCAATTACGGTCGTGATCCTCTTGTTGACCAATTCCCCCATGATATCTTTACGATGTGTAAACATCACCAGGGGAATAATGGCGAAAGGCAGTCCGAAACTTAACACCACTTGACTGATTACAAGCGTACGAGTCGGATCTAAACCCAGCCAGATCACAACCAACGCAGGCACCATGGTCACCAGACGCCGTATCCACACCGCAATGCGCCGCCGAAGGAACCCCTGCATGATGATCTGGCCGGCACTGGTCCCCACCGTTGACGATGACAGTCCCGATACAAGTAGCGAAATGGAAAAGGCCCACACTGCTGCCTTTCCCAGGAGCGGTTCCAGGGTCCGATAGGCCTCTTCAATGGAGGCAATCTGTGAAAAACCTGTTGCGTGAAATGTGGCCGCTGCCATGATGAGCATGGCGGCATTGACAAAGCTCGCGATTCCCATGGCGATAACTACATCCGTGATCTCAAAATGATAAAGGCTTCGCAAGCGCCTTCTGTCCCTGACCACGATGCGTCCCTGCGTTAACGCAGAGTGCAGAAAAATCGCATGGGGCATGACAGTGGCCCCCAGTATCCCCGAGGCTAAAAGCACACTTTCCGGTCCCGAAAATTGGGGCACTACAGTATGATACAAGATTTTTCCCCAGTCGGGTCTGTCTATAAAGGTCTCGATCAGATAACACAAAGCAATCACAGCCACCATTGAAGAAATGACCACTTCGAGCGGCCGGAAGCCATAGCGTTCGAGGGCAAGAATGAGGAGCGTCGCAATAGCAGTGAGAATGGCTCCCCCCGAAAGAGATACGCCTAACAATAGGTGAAACCCCAACGCGCCTCCTAAAAACTCTGCCAGGTCCGTCGCCATAGCCACCACTTCCATAAGAATCCACATTCCGATTACCACAGGCTGTGGGAAATTGCTCCGGCAGTGTTCGGCAAGGTTCATGCCTGTGGCAATGCCCAACTTGGCGGACAGTGTCTGGAGAAGCATTGCCATGAGATTGCTGACCATAATAACCCAAATGAGCAGATATCCAAAGTGTGCCCCGCCCTGGATATTGGTTGCAAAATTTCCTGGATCGACATAAGCAACACTTGCGATGAATGCTGGGCCTAGAAAGGGCATCAGACGGGCCAGACGGTTTTTCTTTTGTTTGCCAGCCAGAATTTCTGTTGCCTCTTTGATCGTCTGAGAACTGGAAGATTTGCGGCCGATAAAGTTTTCTTTGTTCATCTCAGGTAATTCCATAGTTTCCAGTAACGTCAGGTCCTCTCGTTTGGGGTAAGAATGACAATAACATGAACCCCACAACCAAATTAGAGCACTATTTCTGCGAGAAGGCAAGACGATCAAGGGATAGAACCAAGAAGGAACGTTATAAGAAAGGACATTGTCCGGGAACCTTTCGATCCCCTTAGACGCCCTTGCTTACGTGCGTGTCGAGCGTATTCTCACTCCTCGTTTACGCTTGCCCGAGGTAAAGGCGTTTAATAGGACTTTCTCATTTTTTCAACTACTTATTTGCCGAGGATGTGGCTCAGGACTTCATTAAGATCGTCATGAAGACTGAATCCGTTCTTCGAGTACGCCTGATTCCATGGGAAAAGCAATCCGACCGCCCTCGCGCCGCTCTCGACTGCCTTTTCCAATACCTGCGGCGCATCGTCTACCACCACATCGGTAAACATATCAAACAGGCGAGTTTTATGGAAGGAAAGGTGCAGCTCGTCATATACGAGTCCATGTTTTTGCAGCCATCTTTCCGTCTGTTCCCTGAAGTGCGGCGACCTGTGGCTGGCTATTGTGATGCGGTAACCGCTTCCTCTGAGAGAGGAGAGAAAGCCCTCTGCTTGAGGATATGGCAAATACTGGTCGCTGTCTTGGTTAAAATGGATCTCGTTGATTGCCTTGAAAAAGTCGTCTTTTGAGCAGTAGCTTTCCCAAAGATCCCAATGCGTCCAACTCTCAGGGGGCGGGAAGTTCTGATTGACTTTTCTCAGCTTCTCATAAAGAGCGTCGCAAAACTGCCACAGGGTGTTATCTATATCGACTACCGCTACCTTAGACATTCCTTTCCTCCTCGAAGGACCCTCCAATCTGCAGGCGCATTCATGCCAAACAGTCTATATATTATAGTCAATGGAAACACAAAATGTTAGAATAGTACTGTAAAAAACGAATATGGATATAGCACGGGAGAAACAGGTTCATAAGATATCGGCTCGGATTGCGATATGCTTGCTTCTTTCGTTCCTGGCAACAACCTCCTCAAGGACACGGGCGACCGATAATTCCACCGACTGCGTAATCGCCCAGGTTGATTTCAGTCCACTATGGTGGTGCCACAGCGATCGTGGGTGGTTCAGATTAAGGGACAGAAGAAAAACCTCGGTGGAAGTATTTTTTCCCTTGACGGGTGCCCCCGAAATGGGTATGTTTATAACTTGAACCCATAAGTTAGTTCTGGTTATGAAATATCGCCGGCAGATGATTACTGAACGGAAACATTACAGAGAATCACAGGCCCTGAGAAAACCACGGACGCCTAACTCCACCCTGGCATCCTGCCCAGGATGGAAAATGCGGCGCCTCTGCTTGTTCAGCTTCACGGAGGCTGCGTGAGGAAAAAACGCGGAGAGTCTCTCGTTATCCTGCGGTCAAAGGAACTCTTGGAGCTTATATTGGGAATTGGCAGAAATCGAAGGCTCATTCCCAAAAATATGAAGGAAGATAGAGGGCTGGTTCCCTTTTAAAGGGACATACATCAAAAAAGGAGGGCTTTACGGGTATGACAAAGGCGGATCTGGTCGAAAGAATCGCAAAGGATGTTTCTCTCTCAAAGGCGGAGGCAGGCAGGGCTCTTGACTCAACTATCGAAGCGATAGTAAAAGCCATGAAAAAAGGCGACAAAGTGACTCTTGTTGGCTTCGGAACTTTCTCTGTGAGGAAGAGGAAGGCGAGGACCGGGAGGAACCCCAGGACAGGGCAAGCAATAAAGATTCCCGCGCACAAAGCGCCAAAGTTCACGGCGGGCAAGGCTTTGAAGGAAGCGCTGTAATCCTGGAACAACTGGCAGGGCCCCGGCAGTTATCCTGGCTTCCGGGGCCTCTTTCATGATTATCGATTTGCGCGCTGCCGTTTTATCAAAAGCGGCCCTTCGCACACTTACCGGTTTTTTTCCTACAGCGTGAAGCGATCTAACACTTTGAACTGCAAGAAAATGACGAGGACCGCAAAACAAAATTTTTGCATCTCACGATTATTCGTCAGCTAGTTTGCAATTCATTCTGTGGAAGCGTATGCTTTTTGTATACTCTACTTCTTGCCAACATTGCCAGTGGTAGACCATTTGGCCTAAAGGCAAAGGCATTATCGCCGGCCCTGAGACAATCAACGGCTCTAGCGAAGTGGAGGATATTCTCTCATAACCGATCGGGAGGAAATAGCTATGCCTGAAGATGTCGTTGTGATCAGTGCGGTAAGAACAGCAATTGGCAAATACGGTCATGCCTTCAAGAATTTTCCTGCTCAGCGATTAGGTGCTCTCGTGATTCAGGAAGCCCTGAGGAGAGCGGGCATTGGCACAGATCTGGTACAGGAGGTCATCATGGGTAATGTTATTTCTGCCGGACTCGGACAAAATCCTGCGCGACAGGCTGCAATCTATGCGGGACTGCCAGTAGAGATAGGTTCATTTACTGTAAATAAGGTGTGCGGTTCAGGACTCAAAGCGGTTATGCTCGCTGCGCAAGCGATAAGGGCAGGCGATGCGGATATTATAGTCGCTGGTGGCATGGAAAACATGAGTGCCGCTCCCCACGTAGTACGGAACGTGAGGTGGGGTATCAAGATCGGTGACCTTTCGATGGTCGATGCGATGATCTATGATGGCCTGTGGGATGTCTACAATAACTATCACATGGGGATGACGGGAGAGAGGATAGCTGAGAAATACGGTATAACCAGGCAAGAGGCTGACGAATTCAGTTTAAACAGTCACCAAAAGGCCCTGTCTGCAACGAAGGGCAGAAAATTTAAAGAAGAGATACTTCCTGTCGAAATTGGCGATGCCATTGTCATGAGAGACGAGGGTATTCGGGAAGACACCACAATCGAGAAACTAGCAAAGCTTCAGCCGGTATTTAAAAAAGGCGGCATTCTGACCGCGGGCAACAGTTCCCAACTCAGTGACAGCGCAGCTGCATTGGTGGTGACTTCGCGAAGAAAGGCAGAGGAGTTAGGGGCCAAACCGTTGGCAAAGATACGTGGGTATGCAACAGGGGGGACAAAACCAGAGGATGTGATGGAGGCTCCAATCCCCACGGTGAGAAACCTCCTCAGGAAGACAGGCTTGAGCATTGCTGATGTGGATCTCTTCGAGTACAACGAGGCCTATTCCACTTCATCTCTTGTGGTTATGAGAGAACTTGGAATTGATCCCCAAAAATTCAATGTCCGAGGCGGGGCTATTGCCCTCGGCCATCCTATTGGGTGTAGCGGAGCGAGAATACTAGTAACGCTGCTTTACACCATGAAGGAGAAAGGACTTAAGAGAGGACTTGCTACCCTCTGTCTTGGCGGAGGCAACGCCGTCGCTATGATTGTCGAGAGAGAGTAACATTAGTTTTGATGCTACTCACGAAAATGGTGGCAGGGGGAAAGATTAAAAGGAATAACAGAGCATGAGACGCATCTCCGAAGTTGACAACATAGTCTGCGGTGTTAAGATGATATTAGATGGTTAGGTCCACAGTGAACAGTCATCGCAACAGTACATGGCATTATTAAACAGGGACCAATTAATATGAAAAAGAAAGCCTCTACCGTGTCAACCAGCGTTCCCGGTTTGGATCGATTGACACAAGCCTGGCTTGGACACCTTACCTTGGGCATCTCACCGGCATCACTTATGTCAGCCTATTTCGACTGGCTTGCACACTTGGGTATTTCCCCGGGTAAGCGGGCCCAACTTCTGGAAAAAACAATGTGCGAGCTCACAGAGTTCAATCTCTACGTTGCTCGGGCAACCATGGACCCCTCAACCAAACCATATATCGAACCTCCCCCTGAGGATCACCGGTTTCAAAGTCCGGAGTGGCAACGCTGGCCCTTCAATCTCTTTTACCAGTCTTTTCTTTTGATTGAACGGTGGTGGCATGACGCAACTACAGGAATTCAGGGCGCTTCTTGCCATGACGAGGATGTTGTTTCGTTTCTGACCCGTCAGTTCCTTGACATTTTTTCCCCTTCGAATTTTCCTGCGACAAATCCAGAAATTTTGGAGACCACAATACGCCAAGGAGGGAGCAATCTCATCCGCGGTATGCTGAACTTTATTGAAGACTGGGAAAGGGCAATCTCTGGCAAGAAACCAATCGGCACTGAAGCATTCAAAGTCGGAAAAAACATGGCAATTACACCAGGTAAAGTGGTTTATCGTAACGGGCTCGTCGAACTGATCCAGTATATGCCGACAACAGAGACGGTCTATGCAGAACCCGTCCTTATCGTACCGGCCTGGATTATGAAGTACTATATTCTAGACCTCTCCCACCATAATTCCCTCGTTAAGTACCTTGTTGATAAAGGACACACCGTGTTTATGATCTCCTGGAAGAATCCCGGTCCTGAAGATCGCGATCTCGGCATGGAAGACTATCGCACCCTCGGTGTTATGGAAGCGCTGAAGACAGTTGTAGCCATAGTGCCTGAGCAGAAAATTCATGCCGTGGGATATTGTCTAGGCGGTACGTTGCTCTTTATTGCCGCAGCGACCATGGCGCGAGAAGGTGATAATCGTCTAAAGAGTATGACGGTCTTTGCTGCAGAATCAGACTTCACAGAGGCAGGGGAGCTTATGGTTTTCATTGATGAGAGCCAAGTCGCCTATCTTGAAAATCTTATGTGGGATCATGGCTATCTTGATGCCAAACAGATGGCCGGTGCCTTTCAGCTGCTCCGAAGCAATGATCTTATCTGGTCACGCCTGGTGCACGACTATCTCCTGGGCGAACGTGAGTCCATGATCGACCTCATGGCCTGGAATGCGGATACAACACGGCTGCCTTATCGCATGCACTCGGAGTATTTGAGAAAGCTCTTCCTTAATAATGATCTTGCTGAAGGCCGTTACGAGGTAGGAGATAGGCCGATTGCTCTCAGTGATATCCGTGTTCCTATTTTTGCAGTGGGAACGGAAAAGGACCATGTCGCTCCGTGGCGTTCGGTTTATAAGGTTCACCTGCTTGTGGACACTGATGTAACTTTCGTGCTGACGACTGGCGGTCATAATGCAGGTGTCGTGAGTGAGCCCGACCACCCCCACCGATCTTATCAGATAGGGACAAAAAAAGAGTCTGAAAAGTATATTGATCCCGAAACCTGGCAGGCTATCATGCCAAAGCGCGATGGCTCATGGTGGCCGGCGTGGCAGAACTGGCTGGCTGAGCATTCGAGCGACCGCATACCACCTCCATCCCAGGGGGCTCCTGAAAGGGGCTATCCCCCTCTCGATGAGGCACCAGGGACATACGTCTTAGAAGACTAGGAAATGAGCGGCCAGAGAATTGCTGAACTGCAGAAAAAGGAATTGCAGCTCATTGTTCAAGACTACCAAATCTAATATCTCGAGTCATTTCGTTTGACGGACCACCGACATGGGCCGGTCGAATGCATTCACAAAACGTCAAGGAAAAAGAAAGCGTCAGGAGATAACTGGAATTGAAGATAGAACTCGCAGGCCGCCTCCCATCTATATTGTATCAGCGGGTTCAGGAGCCAGTGGCGAACAAATAGTCGAAACCGTATTGGCGCAATTTCCACAAATTCAGGTTCCAATCATCAAAATAGCCCATGTTCGACAAAAAGAACAGATTGAAGACGCTGTGGTCGAGGCGGTAACCACCGGAGGCACCATTGTTCACACCCTGGTGAATAATGACCTAAGAAAAGCTCTGATCCATTCGGGGAAGAAACAGAACGTGGAGACGATCGATCTTATGGGTCCTTTACTCGATCGCCTGACCGAAGTATTGGGGAGGGAGCCGTTAGGGCAGGCTGGTCTATACCGTCAATTGCATCAGGCCTACTTTGACAGAATTGCGGCAATAGAATTCACTGTGGGTCATGACGATGCTCTGGAACCTCAGGACCTATCTCTCGCTGATATTGTCCTGCTCGGAGTGTCTCGCTGCGGCAAGACACCGCTCAGCATGTATCTCGCAGTTCAGGGCTGGAAAGTTGCGAATATTCCTATAGTTCTAGGAATTCCGCTGCCCCATCAATTACGTGAGATTGACCGCCACCGCGTGATTGGTTTAAGCATCGACTACGAGCAGCTCATGATCCACCGCAAGAGACGGCAAGAGAGGATGGGAATAACCGGGCCGTCACCTTATACAAAGCCCTCCATGGTGCTTGAGGAGTTGGAGGCCGCTCAGAAAATCTACAAAGAAGGTGGTTTCCGCGTGATCACTGTCACGAATAAGCCAGTTGAGACGATTGCCGACGAAGTAATCGGGTTGATTACGAGCAGTTTGGGCAAAACGCTCTAACTAGTGCTTCACAATGCTATCGAAAAAGGAAACTCCTTGCAGGAACGCAACGTGATAGGTAATCTCAACCAACGGGGACTCAGAGAGGCATATAAAAGCTAGGCGTTTTCGGATCAATAGGAAAGACGGGATTTTAATGTCCATTCATGGTCCATTCATGAAAGTGGACAGTCTGCCCGGAATGCTTGAGACCATGCGGGTATGGATGCTGGAAAAGGTCCAGTTTTTGTCTTTCCTGTCAAGGATCGTCTCGGTTACCAGCACCTTTACGTTTCAGTCTCCTGAACAATTTGAAGACAAGGCAAGGCAACCATTTTGCAGTGGGTTCCTGCGTTGGTGGGCAAGGTGTTTTATGTAAGAATTCAAGGGCAAACTTTCGAGTCTTGAAGAAAAAAAACATTTTGGGGACAAGGTACTACTCAAATCTATAGAACAATCCCGAACCCTAGGTCATAACANNGTTTATAAGCCTTGATTGACTGAAACGCCTCTGTTGCACAAGCAGAATATCAAAGCTGAAATTACCCCATTTATACCAGCTGTTGGCCGAAATCCCTCGGGACTAAAATTAGAATCACTACCATCCTCTGGAACGACTACCACCCTATGGCTGGAATACACAAGTATCCGCCGTCAGTTGCGGCCCTTCTTTGACTCTCTAATTTCACTTCAATTTCTTAATGAATTCCC
>DMNE01000427.1 GCA_003453735.1 Nitrospiraceae bacterium
CCAGTAGTTGGTGGAATAAGCACGGCTTGTTGAACTAACCGGTAAAAAAGTTTACCGCGTGAACTTGATGTTCTTCTGTTGAAGCGAAAAGTAAATTCGTCCAGATAGTAATCTAAGTGAGATGAACGTACTGCCCCTTGATGAGTTCCTTGTAGCCATTTCTTTAGCAATGACACCACGCGATTAACCAAAGGGTGACTCCAGGCGGTTAATCATCCATTGAAAATTCATCCCGAGGTAGCCGGTCAGAAAGGTCAGCGGCAGAAAGATAGCGGAGATGATCGTCAAACGGTTCATGACTTGTGACTGCCTGTTGGAGACACTCGTCCCATAGCTCTCCATAGCGTCGTTCGGCTCTTTGGCGGAGGTCGTTGATTTTGTCTATAAGGTCGGAGATGCGCTCCGCATAGTCATTAAAAGACTGCGCCTCATTACTCAGCTCGGGTAGCCCCGCAATTGCAAGGGCAAAGTTCCTTATTCTTTCGTATGGTGGCTCCCAGAGCCTGTGCAGTGACCACATCTGCTTACGCAGGACGGCGAGTTGCTGAAGCTTAGCCGCTTTCGGTACCCGCAGGACTTGGTCCTCCAACTCGCCGAGTAACTCATCAGTGTGTTCGAGCAGCGGGTCAAAACTGGCCATGAACTCGGTCAGTATGATCAGAACCACTGCTACATGGTTAGATGTGATCTTTTCGGTTAAGACCCTGCACATGGCACGCGCGCGGTCCATCGAGGCGTCTGCACCGGCGTGCACGGTCAGAAGCCACGATCGTGTGTACAGAAAGTGTCCCTCAGTCGGTAGGCCGGAAACTCCCACGGCAAATGTTGACATCCGGACTTGCCGTATATTCGCATCCACCTCAATCTGGCCCGCTGACCGAAGCGCGGGAGCCAGGAGCTTGTCGGCTCGGGAATCCGAAGAGCGGCCGTTACCGTCTGGATCTCTTCCGCCGATGCGCCGTCCATGTCGAGCCAGAATAAGCCATCTGTCGGTACGCGCTGCGTAAACTTGCCGATCCTGACCTGGTAGACCCCTTTCTTTTCCTGAAATACAGTTGCTTTCATGGCATACCCCTGCATCTTGAGCGCCTTATCTTAAACACTTCAGACAGTTCAAATAAAAAAACCGCTGCAGCTATCGGACACCCCGTTCCGATAGCTGCCCCCATCGCATACCGCTCAATAAACCTAAGATTCAGAGAAACCTTCTTCAACAGTTTTCAGTACCGTCCTTGCAAACTCTGCCTCTGGAATGTCTGGACTGTAACAAACGACTACAGAAGCCGCCCCAATATTAATACGAATGCTTATGACGTTCTCCACTGACTCCAGAAGCGATCGAAGACGATCCGCGTAGGCTGTATCTGTCTTCAATCGCTGAATCCCCAACCGGATGCGTCCCCGGGTCTGGTGGAGGATTCTAGCCATAGATGAATGCGTTGAGGATACCCAGGGATGGGCTCCGCTGAGTCTCGCTTTTTTGATCCCCCCGATAGAAACGCGAAATCCTTCCTTGCTTTCCAAGTATGCTTGCAACTCCAGAAGGAAATTCTGCAGAACTGCCAATCGTTCGTGTCCCTCCAAGGCCTCAACCTTATCAGCCTGGTCTATGGCTGCTAGGGTACAGCGGACTGCCTTGCTCTGATACAACGGGGCGTGTTTACTTTGTTCGTCACTGAGCTCTTCCTCGAACTGGTAAAGCGGGATTGACTCGAATACGGGGAGAATGGCTGTGGCCTCCCCTACACGCCGTACTACAACCTTGCCCAGTGAAACTCTCTCGTCATAGCTGAAGCGAAAGGCATCCCCTGGAAACTCGCTTCGACTTTCGAAGGTTTCCCCTATCTTTCTGATCAGCTCTATTACTGCGGGGTCCTTCGTATAAGGGCCGTAGCGTAACATGTGAGACCCCCACCCGAAATACTGGCTCAAGCGGTAGAGAATTTCGATTGCAGCGGGGGAGCCAAATTCATACTCATCCGGGTACTCCTTCTTATAAAAAGCCAGTTCGTCTTCCTCAAGAATACTATAAAGCCGCGACTGCAACNNGAGCTGCCTTTCCTTTTGCTGTTCTTCGCTCCAGGTCCAGACGGACCAGACTGCAGTCGCCAATGCAGACAAAACGGAGAGAATTTCCACTGGATTCATGCCCGACCTCCCTTAGGCCAAAGATAAACGATATAATAGTTCTATAGCATATTCAGAGAGCTCTTGCAACCGGTTTCGAAAAATAGCAACATTTGGGAAGCCGCTGCCCTGACGCGGGACGTCCCGAGCCTCAACGGTCTGACCGGCCACTGCATTTAACTCTGGAACTTTGCCGGTGGCGAACTTGCACATCCGCTCACAATCGCGACAAGTAGTCCGAGAGTACATGCTGCAACTAGATGTGAAAAAGTATTTCTCATTTCACTCTCCTTTAGATGGAGTTTTCCCTCTGAGCAAGGCTTCAGGATGCCGGTCAAGGTAATCTGTCAAAGATCGGAGTGAACGGGCCAGAGCCGTCAACTGCTCCAGAGACCTGTTTAAATCATACCCGAGATTCCCATTCTGCGCAGCGACTTGTTCTATCTTTTCCATTGCTTCTTGGGTTTCTACCAGCGCATCTCGGCCTTTTTTCAACGTCTCCTTAAGGTTCGATACGATCTCTCCCCGGGACCCCTTCGTCCATCTTCAATGTTTTTTCGGCCTGCACAAAAGCGCCGCGAGCCGCACCTAAAGTATCCTTCATGCTCACAATGAGCGGTCCTAACCGGGTATCGGTATTCTTTGCGAGTGTATCAACATCCTTGAGCATCCTGTCCAAAGAGGCAATGCTTCCGCTGGATCTTCTTTCTGAGCGCGTCGGTGAGGAGCTTCCAGCCCTTCCAGTCATCCTCTGCCATCCCATCCTCTATCGAAACGATCGGGTACTGGCGGTCCCAGTCTTCCCAGAACTTAACCATATCTGCTGAATCGTGCCTGCTGTTGCCCGACTTCTTGAAAATGTATTTTTTTGGCTGTCGTAGAACTCACTGGCTGCAGGGTCAAGTGCCAGACCGACATCCTTTCCGGGCTTATACCCTGCTTTTTCGATCGTTTCAGGATCACATTGATCGCCTCCTCGTTCGACTTTAGGTTCGGGGCAAACCCTCCTTCGTCTCCTACAGCAGTCGAGTGTCCCTTTTTTTTGAGGACGGCCCTCAAGGTGTGGAAGACTTCGGCACCCATCCTGATCGCTTTGGTGAAACTAGATGCCCCGTAGGGAACTATCATGAATTCCTGAAAGTCCACGGAATTGTCCGCATGGACTCCCCCATTGAGGATATTCATCATTGGAACGGGGAGAACAGATGCAGACACCCCGCCGAGATAACGGTAAAGCGGTATTCGCTGGGAGCGGGCGGCTGCGCCCGCCACGGCCATCGAAACGGCGAGGATCGCATTTGCTCCGAGACGGCCCTTGTTTTTTGTGCCGTCCGTTTTGATCATCTTCAGGTCGATCTCCTCCTGGCAGGTAGCATCCATGACGCAAATCGCTCGTGCGATTTCTTTGCTGACGTGTTGCGCTGCTTTTCGCGTGCCCTTGCCGAAATAGCGATTTATTTCTCCCTCACGCAGTTCCACCGCCTCATGAACGCCCGTGCACGCACCCGAGGGGACGGCGGCACGCCCCATGCTTCCGTCCTCAAGGTATACATCCGCTTCAACGGTCGGATTGCCCCGCGAGTCCAGAATCTCCCTTCCTATAACTTTCACGATGCTGGCCATACGTGCACCTCCTGAAGACTCATTCAAGAATTAAGGGGTCTTTTCGCAAATCGAATTTCCCCTCTCTCAATCAATCTGACGCTACAAGGCTCAAGACTCGCGACCAAGAGCCTATGCGCCACACGGATGAAAGTACTCCGCATTGTCTTGTAATCCTGCTCTGCTCCATCTCGCTCTTTTCACCGCTGCTTTCTCTGTCATGAGAATGGCCAGCGCCAGTTAGCGACTTCCGGCAGGTCACTGCCATGCTCGTGAGCATATTCAACGCATCTGATTTGCATGTTCCTGAACTTCTCCTTCGCGTGGGCACCCGTCGCCCTGAGCTTCGGCACCCGGTCGATCACGTCGATTGCCAAACTGAAACGGTCGATCTCATTGTTGATTGCCAGCTCCATGGGTGTGTTGATGTTGCCCCGTTCCTTGTACCCGCGTACGTGCAGGTTCCGGTGGTTCGTCCTCCGGTAGGCCAGCCGGTGAATTAACCACGGATATCCGTGGAAATTGAAAATGACCGGCTTATCACAGGTGAACAAAGAATCGAAGTCCGCGTCGCTCAACCCGTGCGGATGCTCGGTGCTCGGTTGCAGCTTGAAGAGATCGACGACGTTGATGAAACGGATCTTGAGATCAGGGAATTCCTGCCGCAACAGTACCGTTGCAGCCAGCGCTTCCTGTGTAGGGATGTCCCCGGCGGACGCCATCACCAAGTCAGG
>DMNE01000440.1:0-1065 GCA_003453735.1 Nitrospiraceae bacterium
GCTCTGTGAAAATCGGTGTTAAAACAGTTTAGCGATACCGCCGAAGAACCCTATCCGCGGCCCATACTGGGGCGCAAACACACCGATTCCACTGCCGCTTCTGATTTCATTTTCCCTGTCGAAGACGTTTTCAATGGTCGCACGTGCCTCCATAAGGCCGAGGCTCCCCAACGTAAATTGGCGCGCCGCGCCCAGATTGACCTGGAGGTTGTACGGCGTGTGTTCTGTATTGGCGAATCCTGAACGCAGGCCGCTTCCAAAGGTGGCATCGACAAGGAATTTCGTTCCCCACCTGATATAGGTGAGCCCGGAGGAAGCCGTATAGAGCTGATCATGGTCCGTATGTATCCAGTTTTCGGCAATAAAAATCAGTTCTTGCTGATCAAAGTTCCACTGCGCTGAGGCCACCTGTTTGGCCAGACTACGGCTGATAGCTAAATTGGCATAAGCGGAAAAATTGCCGGCATGGTAGCTAGTTTCTGTTGCGGAAGCATGGATCCGCTGATTTTTTATCCTATCGTCTCGTTCCACCCTCATTTTTTGCTTGACAAATACCGATAGCTTTACTATGCTAGCGGGCATGGAAAAAGAAGAGGTTAGCTCTTGCTGCGGTCTTGAGATTCCCCCTTAAAAAAGGGGGTTAGGGGGTTGTGAGTCCCCTCTTTGGAGAAAGAGGGGTGAGGGGAGATTGATCTTTTCCCGTGGACACATCCAGGGGGCTTGGGATGTGCGCAAGACCCGGCTTGCTGACGTGAAGATAGATGGTCGTGGTTGCTGGGGACTTATGGCCTAGGAGCAGTTGGATATGGTGAAGGTTGGTTCCCGCCTCAAGCAGGTGAGTAGCAAAGCTGTGCCTCAGGCAATGGACGCTGACAGGTTTGGTTATGCCGGCACGTTTCTTCGCATCATAAAAGATCTCCTGTACCGAACGCGTGGATAGATGGGCATCTTTCTGTGCCCCCGCGAATAACCAGTCCTTGGGACGATACGTTCTCCAATACTGCCTTAACTGCTCAAGGGCGGTACAGGACAAAATCGAGTAACGATCCTTGCCTCCTTTGCCCT
>DMNE01000440.1:1113-3621 GCA_003453735.1 Nitrospiraceae bacterium
GAAAAAAGGGCCTTCACCTCCGATAGGTCCAGAACAACGGGAAGCTTCTGCTTGGCTTTTGGATACCGGATCTTTTCCACTACCGCCTCACGCTTCAGGGTCGTCTTATAAAGGGACTTGATTCCACTCACGTAGTATTTGTACGTTCCTCCAGACAACTTCCTATCCTTCATTAGATGAACGAGATATTCCTTTACTTCTTCTTCGCTCAGATCCTCCGGCGACTTGCCGAAGTACTTCGCCAAATTGCTCACCTCTCTCAAATAGGTCCTTTGCGTCCCTGAGGTGATGCCTCTCAACAAAAGGTCTGCCACCATCTGCTCTCTCAACTTGCTCATACACAACCTCCTTGGAAATAGATATCCGCCGACAGATGCCGACGCTACAACATAAGGAGATTGTAAAAAGACCTTAGCTATTCAACAAGGGGGAAACTAACGGGAAGCATCTCCAACACCGATAACTTTATTGTTTCGATAGGGCCGACTACTCGCGAACCACCGCGCAGCGGTTTAGTTCTTCTGTTGTAATCTGTTAGTGCGAGCCCGGTCCTTAAATGTGTTGTTTACTGGCGGTACACGTCTTCAACCGATGACGGAGTCAATGTTCAATTACTTCCCGTAACTGATTCGTGTGGGAATTTTCGCCAGAGGTATAAGGTTTGTCGTGGAAGTAAACACCGTCTGCATCATGATCGAATGGCGACGTCCCCCGCTGATCACGAGAGTTTTCTCGAAAATTGTTTTGTGCTGATTTCAAAAAAAAGAGTCAAAATTTGTGTTATCATATTTTCAGATGATCTGCAACAAATCGAGGTGAGAAAATGAAAACAAAATTAAAGATGATTTATTGGAAAAGTGAGAAATTCTGGGTAGGCAAACTACTTGACCATCCTGAAATAATGACACAGGGGGAAACTGTGGACGAACTTGAAGAGAACATGAAAGATGCATATATGCTCATGACAATGGATGATGTTCCGGAAAAACATAAAGTTAAAGAACTCACTCTTTCGGTTTGAAAAGAAAGGAATTGATAAAAAGAATTACCTCCGTCGGCTGTATTCTGCTTAGGCATGGACAACGGCACGACCTCTACCTCAATCCTAAGACCGGTAAGAAGCAGCCGGTTCCTCGTCATAATGAAATAGACGAACACCTTTCACAACATATAATAAAAGAATTGACATAATCGGCCAGTCTGGGGTAATTAACCTCAGCTACCCGATTGGACACTATCATACATTTGACTTCCTTACTCAGGTCGTTTCAACGAAAGAGTCAATGTCTCGCGCCTTGTTAGAGCAAGAAATCCAAAAACTTGATTTCTTTATATCGGCATGTTTGATATGTGCTTAAAAGAGCCAAATAGTCCTTCAATCCAGACCGGTTATTCTCCCGCTTGTGAGCCTTCGATATTTCGCAAAATCCTTGACGGCATGTTCAGCATTATTGTTGTTCCAAGCAACACCGTCATGATCCAAAAACGTGAATAGTTTCGACTGAAAGCAAGGCATGGAACACTGGACAGAAGAAAGCATTTTGTCCAATGCTTAAGGGACTGTCAGGCCCATCCTATCGGCATTCCATCTTCTTCCTGCACGACACATGGCTTATACTTCCGACAACAGTTTCTTGGAGTTCTATTAAAACACGGACGCACGATCATTTTCTATGAATATTACCGAGGCATATATTTAGGTAGGCTCTGTAACCTGACGTACTTTAAGCCAAAAGGTTTTATGGACAGCACATAAGTAACAGTGTTTAACTGGTTGGATATCCAACAATCCTATGATAAGGAGGTCCAACCATGTTAGAAAGTCTATTCAGGTACCCTACCGTCTTTGCTCGCCACAGACGTGCACCGCTTTTTGAAGGGCGAGACCGCTATCTGGGGATCATCACGCTGGAATCAGTTCTTTCACTTTCCCTCTTGATTTCCACAATGTAAATATCATCCGGCGATAAGAAGAGCGCCCGGTCAAAGGCGGCGAGAAGGAGGGAGAAGAAAAGTTGCCCGCCTTCTTTCAGCGTCCAACTGTAGATGCGTTGATAAGTAGGAATGATGAACTGTTTCGGCCCCTTCAAATATTTCATCAAATTGACTGCTTGGGTTATCACTAAAATATAGTCCCCGTTGAAAAATTTATTAATGATAATATGTTATTCCTATTAAAGACAAGGACAACATTCCGTTCAGAATTTTACGTGAGGCAACAGAAAAGTATTACTTTTTGCATAGGAATTCTAAGTGAAGATTATTATTCTTCATAGTCCCAATAGTTGCGCGTTCTCGAAGCTGAGGATTATCAGGTGCTTCGTAAAAACCTAAAAATACTTTCTCACAGAAGTAGAGAGCTTCGTGCTCGTGCAACTCAATGCAGGGTACTTATAGAAATCTTGCTCGCTGTTTTCCGTCTTGTTCGCAGAACGGACACTTTTCATAGAAGTGGCTTCGTGCGGATTTTGAGGAGTAACTGTTAAAACTGCTTACTCAATAACTTCT